>NZ_KV789233.1:0-50286 GCF_001807505.1 Corynebacterium sp. HMSC08D02
TGCAGGAAGATTCGTTTCATCTCCTCGCTGCTGCCAGGAAGACTCTGGATGTCCTCCGCCCATCCCGCTAAGCGTTGTGCTCTCCGAGTCTGCGACAACAGATCGACCTGTTGGTTCAGCTGCCGCCAAAGTTCCTCGACAGCCTGCGGGCTGTGGTCTTTGCCCAACGTTTTCAGTGCTTCCTCCACGGTAGTCTTCATCACTGCGTCGTTCGTTTCTGCTGGTGCGATCCCTGGATTGTGCCAGCGCATCATTCCTACCAGCCTCGTTGCGTTCCCTCCCGTCGCTTCCAAGGCTTTAATCACGAGCTGTCCTACTTGGTACTGCAAAAACTGGAACATTATTCGGTACAGAGACTGATCCTTGTCCTGTTGAATGCCCGGTGTCGAGCGCAGTACGTCGATAGCTTTGCGCTCCAGTTCTGTGTGCTCCTGGTTGAGTTGGGACACGATCTTGTACGCGGTCGGCTCGTTCGCGTTCTCCGGATCGGTTATCTTCAGGTACTCCACGAGCAGAAAGATCGAGTCGCTGTCGCGATCGACCATCGGAAGATCCCAATCCGACCCTCCCAGGATGTCCGGCACTGGTCGCTTCGGGTAACCGTGAAACCTGATTTGTGGTGTTGTCATCGTTGCTCCCTTCTACTTTCGGCAATGCTATGCAGGCATGCCGACATGACGGCATGGAGTCATGCTGGCGGGACGGCATGCTGGCATTCTGTGTTTGAGTCAGCGCTGGTCAGAGGGTGTCGAGGCGTATTTTCTCTCGCAAAGATTTGCGATTTTTCTTTATATCGTCAGCGGCTGCTTCGGTGAGGATTTCCATCATTGTCGGGAAGTATTCTCTGGCTTGTTCGCTAATACGAATCGTTAATTTCTTCTCACGGTCGGCTGGTTTCATTCCGGTTTCAGCAGCAGTGGTTGATTACCCGTGGTTGCGGAGGCCACATAGGCTTGTGGCGTCGTGCTACGCACCGAGGACACCCTCCTCCGAGACGAGCAGCCCACACGGTAGGGTGGCCACCATGATTCACTCCACGTCCGAGTCCCCGGCTGCGCACGCTTCAGCGCGTGCGGGTCACGATCCAATGATCCGGGTGCGTGATGCGCACCTGCATAACCTGAAGCACATCGACGTTGATCTGCCTCGGGATACCCTCGTGGCGGTCACCGGTGTGTCGGGCTCGGGAAAGTCCAGCCTGGCGTTCGGCACCATCCATGGGGAAGCGCAGCGTCGCTACCTGGAATCTGTTTCGCCGTTTGCGCGTCGTCTGATCGGTGGCGCGGTCAACCCGCGCGTCGGCTCGGTCGCGGGTTTGCCGCCGACAGTGGCGCTGCAGCAGTCCACCACCCTGGGTGGAGCGCGCTCTTCCGTGGGCACGATCTCGAATATGTCGAATAGCATTCGGCTGCTCTTTTCCCGCTCCGGCAGCTACCCGGACGGCATGCGCGAGCGACTGGAATACGGCAGGCTCGACTCCGACGCCTTCTCTCCCAACACTACGGCCGGCATGTGCCCCGAGTGCCAGGGCACCGGCACCGTGCACCAGCCGACGGAGGAGTCGATGGTGCCGGATCCCAGCCTGTCCATCTGGGACGGAGCGATCGCCGCGTGGCCGGGAGCGTGGTTGGGGAAGAACTTCCGGGACATCCTGGGCACCCTCGGCTACCCGCTGGACATCCCGTGGCGGGACATTCCGCAGAAGGACCGCGACTGGATCCTGTTCACGGACGAGCAGCCGGTGGTCACCGTCCACCCGGTGCGGGACGAAAACGCCGTGCATGGGTCGTATAAGGGTAAGTGGCGCTCGGTTGCCACGTACCTCACGGACACGTTGGCGGAGACGGAGTCGGATAAGAACCGTCGTCGGGTGCTCTCGTTTATGCATTCATCGACGTGCCCGACGTGCCAGGGCCGCGGGTTCCAGCCGGATACCCTGCAGGTCACCTATGCCGGGTACGCCATCGACGAGTTCAATGACTTGGCGTTGAAGGACGTACTGGCTGTGCTGGAGGATCGCCTGGAGCGCCTGGAGGGCATCACGGAGCAGCAGTGGAACGAGCACGACGAGGCCGAAGAGCTGCTGCTGGATCAGGTGCTGCCCACGGTGCGGGCGGCGAATGAGCTGGGACTGGGGCACTTAAGCCTTTCCCGTCCGGCGCGGACCTTGTCCGCGGGCGAGCACCAGCGACTGCGGCTGGCCTCCCAGCTGAACTCGAGCCTGTTCGGTACGACCTACGTGTTGGATGAGCCCTCGGCTGGCCTGCACGTGGTGGAGCGCAAGGCGGTCTCTGAGCTGCTCCAGCGCTTCATCGACGCTGGTAATTCGGTACTGCTGGTGGAGCACGACATGTCGCTCGTGGCGGGGTGCGATTGGATCGTGGATATCGGCCCGCGTGCAGGGGAGCGCGGCGGGGAGCTGGTGTTCTCTGGGCCTCTTGACCAGTTCCGCGCCAACGCCGAGCAGCTGGGCTCGCCCACGGCGATCGCCCTGAATGCGGACTTTCCCGAACTGACGGACACCCCTGCCGGCACCGGTGACTCCATCAGCCTGCGCGGCGTGCACGCACGCGCCTTCGACGGCACCGACGTGGACTTCCCGCTAGGAGCACTCACTGCAGTCACGGGCGTATCCGGTTCCGGCAAGTCCACCCTGGTCATCGGGGTGCTGGCGGACGTGGTGTCCCGCTCTGCCAAGCAGGTGGTCGGCGCCGACGAGGCCTCGGGAGAGGATGCGGATGCCGAACTCACTGCAAACTCCGACGACTCCCGGGATTTCCGGGTGGACAACGTAGAGGGCGTCGAGAAGATTCGTCGGCTGGTGCACATCACTCAGAAGCCGATTGGGCGCACGGTACGCTCCACCGTCGCGACGTACACGGGGCTGTTCGATCACGTCCGCAAGCTCTTCGCCGCGACCCCAGAGGCCAAGCGGCGGGGCATGTCGGTGTCGGACTTTTCCTATAACACGACGAAGGGCCGCTGCCCGGAGTGCGACGGTGCGGGCAGCATCGAGGTCGAGCTGGTGTTCCTGCCCGGCACGTACACCACTTGCCCGGCCTGCCACGGCAAGCGCTACAAGCCGGAGATCCTTGAGGTGCAGTGGAACGGCCGCAGCATCGCGGATATCTTGGCCCTGACCGTGGACGAGGCGCTGGAGGTTTTCGCCGAGGAGTCGAAGATTCTGCGCTCTGTCGAATTCTTGCACGCGCTCGGCCTGGGCTATCTGCGGCTGGGGCAGGGGTCCCCGGAGCTTTCGGGCGGGGAGGCGCAGCGCATCAAGCTGGCCTCCGAAATGCAGCGCGGTTCTAGCCGCAAGCACAGCCTGTACCTCCTGGACGAGCCAACGACAGGCCTACACCCGGCGGATGTTGATCTGTTGCTCGCCCAGCTGCGCCGCCTTGTCGACGACGGCGCCACAGTGGTCGTCGTCGAGCACGACCTGCGGGTGGTCGCGCAGGCCGACCACATTATCGACGTCGGCCCAGGCGCCGGGGACGAGGGCGGCCAGATCTTGGCCACCGGGACGCCGGCGGCAGTCGCCCAGCAGGGGACAGATCCGGATTCGCGCTCGGTGACGGCCCAGGTGCTGGCCGAACGGGCTGGGTTGCGCTGAGGGGGAGCATCCAGCGTCCTGCTGGAACGCGGTGATGCTCGACGCGGATGCGCCTCTGGGTCTGCTTGTCGAGTTTGCGTAGTTCCTTCGCAGCAGAAGATTTGAAGGTGATGCGATAAGTGGCGTTTGACATAACCGAGCTTTACGCGAAGCCGAGTTCCTTTTTGAGGTCCTCAAACGAGATTTCCTCGCTCTCTTGCCGAGCAATTTCGGCGGCGCGGATGTCTTCCATGTCCTCGAGAGCTTCGACAGCGCGGGCAAAGAATGTAGGAGAGACGACAACTGCGCGAGCGCGGCTGCCACGGCTGGTGATAACAACAGGTGTGCGCTGCGCTTCTTCTAATAACCTGCTCTGGGAATTGCGAAATTCGCTGGAAGTCACTGATTTTGTTTCCATCTCGTAAATGTACATCTTGTACATATTGGTTGGCAACGATATTTCACTGATTGTTCCGATTCGGGCTTGTGGTCAAAAGGCGCTGTAGCGCGATTGATCTGCAAGGTTTTGCTCGTGTCGAGGTGTTAAAGGAGTGCGATGCAGGTCGCACATTTTCGTCCAGCCCGGCTGATTTTCGACGACCAGCGTCGCACTCCTTAAGCACCTCGACCGGAATGGGCTGCAGCTGTTTGTTCGAGCTTCCCAGTCGCCAAGTCGAACGAGGAGACACGCAAAAAGATATTGCCAGCCGCGCGTGGACCGCACCCAGCGCATTCGTTGGGCTTGAGGGACATGTGGTGTGTAAAAGCCGCTGCCGAACCACCCATTTCTCACGCTTAAGCTGGGGCTCCACTGACTGTCGATGCCGGTATCAATTCTCTCGGCCACTGTGCTGGGCGCATGCTGGGTGACGCGTAGTCGGTAAGGCACGTGTTAGCATCTGGTGACGGACGGGTGTAAACCCTACAGAAGTTCCCACTTTGGATTTATGGAAATGGCAAAAGCTCCAGAGCATCAATTCGATTTAAAGGCCGCTGCAAACTATTTGGCCGAAATTCTCAATAAGGATGCTTTGAGTGAAAGCGATTCTCGGGTTGAAGGTGCCGTATCCTCGCCGAAGTTTCATGGGGCTGCCGCTTGGATTGATACATTTTTATATCTCGTTTTGGAAGTGGAAACGTCGACTGGGACCACCTTCGTGGGGTTTGAAACTCTCTTTCAACCCGAGGGAACGTTTCACGAAAATTCGGTTGAGTATGAGAATGTCCATGATTTGTGGGCGTACGAAATTGCTGGTGATTTGTTTCTTCAAACACTCAGTTTTGAGGATCCGGATCGTATCACGTGGATGAGAGTTGATACGAAACATTTCGTTCCTGCTACGTGGAGCGATTTGCTGGATTTTGCGTATGGGTCGAATCGAATATGGGTGCGTGATTAAAGTGGTACCAACACCGGCATGAAACCTACAGGAGCAGCCTCATGAACGCCGACGTACACTCCAGTTATTTCCTTGCTGATTCCTACGGGTCGCGCCTGGAGAAGATTGACGAAGAGTCGCGCGCCCTGCTTGCCGAATACCAGACTTTGCAGCCTCCTCTCGTCTCGCCGGATATGGATGTCACGAATCTCCGTGGGACCGCTTTCCCGCGGAGCTCAGTGGAGCGGATCCGCGATTCGAGCCTCAGCGAAGAGGAGCGTCAGAAAGCAGTGACCTACCTGCTGGGTTGTTGGTATATCGACCAGGTTGATGGTGTTTGGGATTTCGTTCCCATGCTTGTGGATAGGCCAGCGCTCTACCTTTCGTTTGGCCTCGGGGTCCGGACGGAGAACGGCTCGATGCTCATTATCGCCGAGTCTGCTCGAGAGCTTGTGGAAGGCGGGGACCTGGCTTTTAGTGAGGCCTTCTATGCGTCCAACGTGAAAGTCGAACGGCGACTTGCGGAAGAGAGGTCGCGCTCGGAGGAGGCTCGGGCCTAGATTCTCGCACCAAACGTCCATGCCATCAAACGTGCATGAAGGTTCGCTTGGGCAAGGACTGACTTGAGTTGAGGACTGTAAGGCGCAGAGTTGAGGTGTTGAAGCACGTAATGATTCCGCCATCTGCAGTGCTTTTACTGGGGTAGCGCAGGAGCACAGCTGCATGTGCGAAAGCGAGTTTACCCCTCCCAATATCGAAGCCACGAAAGTCCTGCGCAGGATTGTCGAATCAGCTACTCTAACGAGAAAGTTGATTTCCCCTCCCTAAGTAGGTTGCAAAATGAAATTGATTAACCGCATTCTCCCTCCCGTCACTGCGTTTCTTGCCGCGTGCAGTTTAGGCGTGGCCACAGCTAGCGCCGATGTCTTTCATGGGCATTGGATCGGCGGCCGAATTGAAGAAACGTATCAACGCCTCGGCGGATGGCCCACATTTGGGGATGCTTTGACTCCCGAAAGCGTGTCGGCGTGGAATGGTCGTTTTCAAGTCTTTGCCCGCGATTCCTCCATTTACTGGCACCCCAACATCGATGGTGGAACCGCCCACCAAGTTGGAGGGGCAATCAGGGACAAATGGGCGGAATTGGGGTGGGAACGGGAGCATCTGGGTTATCCCGTCACAGATGAACTTCCCACTCGGAAGCCAGGAGGGCGATTCAACCATTTTCAAGGAGGATCGATCTATTGGAGCCCGTCCACCGGCGCGCATAATGTTCAAGGCGAGATTAAAAAGCGATGGGGTTTGAGCGACTGGGAAATGGGCCCACTTGGCTTTCCTACGACCGACGAGATCGACACTCCTGGCGGAGAAGGAAAGTTCAATCACTTTCAAAGAGGCTCGGTCTATTGGAGCCCGTCCACCGGCGCGCATAAAGTGCTAGGCGAAATTAGAAACTACTGGGGTAAACACGGGTGGGAGAAGAGTAGGTTCGGTTTTCCTGTATCCGAGGAACGGCATTTGAATGACGGCGCAGTTCAACAAGAATTTCAAGGCCATGCCCTTCAATGGGTTCCTTTTAGGCCCGCATCCCTACCAACCTACGACTCTGCATATGGTAGCTACAACCAGATTTACGATATTTTCAATATCAGTGAGCAATGGACCCCGCAGGCCCTCAATAGAGAGTTGACCACTCGGTTTAATCAATATTTCACTTTCACGGGCTGTCCTGACATCCTCCACGTAGGAGATACTTGCGACCTTGACACAGCATTACCTGTGGTTGCCCCAGTACGAGTAGAGGCCATTTCTCCAGACGGTTTCACCCTTAAATCCCTGGAGGGGCACCCCGAGGGTGCCGGCAGGTTGATTAACTTCAGATTCGTTCCGACTACCGTCACAGGGGTTACGACTATCAGATTGCAAGTACAAGCATGGGGGCCAGTTTCAAGTGCATCGCTCGCCGGGCCTTTGAACTCCGAAACCATCGCTCGGTATTCATGGTCCCGCCTGGCACACAATCTAAGGAAGCGAACTTCGACTGCATCTGCTACATACATCACCGCAGATAAGAACACAACCTCTGTTAGGACGTTGAATGTTCCCAATTCGGACTCAGCTTTTGCCCTTTCAGGTGCTGAGGTGGTTGACACGAAAGACTACCAGTTGAGCGAAGGTATGGACCGCGTTCCGCTCTTCCCAGCAGGAACATCCTCGGAGGAAATCGAAGCGGCACTGCAAGGTGGTAGCATGCCCACTTCATTTCCAACAATCCTTGAAAATGAGACCGACACCTCAAGCGACACCACGACCGATAGTCAGCCAGAGCCCGTTCAGATAACACAGGGAGCAGAAGATAGAACACAATAGAAGTCGTCTCGTCACCCCCAAAAAAGAAGAATTAGGAGAGAAACATGGTCTTTGCGGTTCTCAGTTTCGGTGCAGCAATCGCGCTATTCGTGTCCTTTTGCATCTTGGTAATTGGGTTCGTAGTCCACTTACTCCTAGTCCACTTCTCAGTGAAGCGAAAGGTGCTTTCTGCATACCGTTTCTTAGTGGTGATGGTTTTATTAGCACCTGTTTTTCTGATGTACGACGGGTTCGGCGGTGGGAGGCGTGACGGCTTCTTTAGCGTAGTGGTCACCGGGTATTTAATTACCGCAGTCATCATCAGTTTCCTTGGGCGCATCATTGAGTACTACAACAGCGAAGAGCGGGAGTAGTTAAGCAAAACGTGCGGTCATCATCGTTGTGCGGGGCACCTGAAACCGTTGGCGTTGAAGATGGTTGGATGAACTCGCTGCGGTAGCAGGCGTCGACTCCCCAAGGAAGAAGTTCTCTTGGGTTGAGGCCCTACGCTTATCGACGTTCGCCCGCTCGCATGTCGGGCGCCTCCGTTAAGCTACCTGTATGAGTTCTGTGACAACTGCTCCGCGCCTTGATCGCGCTACCATGCGCCGCAACCTTGACGGCTTCAAACACCGTTGGAACGAACGCCTCGACGGGTGGCGCTCCCTCGACGAGGGCGCACTGGAACGCAAGTATGCGCAGTCATACTGGGCAGAGCTCCTCGCGTGCTTCGGCATCACCGCTTCACGCATGGACTTGTTTGAGCAGGACGCGAAGCGCGCCTCAAGCGGACAACGCGGCTACATCGACCTCTTCTGGCCCGGAGTCGTCATCGGCGAAGCCAAAAAACCGGGCGTCGACCTACAAGTAGCGATCGACCAAGCCCGCGACTACCTCCTCGGCGGCACCGTCAACGACGCCGAACAACCCCGCTACATCATCGCCACCGACTTCTACCGCATCCGACTCATGCGCCTCGGCGACCCAGAGACTCGATTCAACATCGAGTTCCCGCTCGAAGAAATCACGGACCACGTCGACGAACTCAAATTCCTGGCGGGCTACGAGGACAAGCTCACGCACGTTGAGCAGACCCAGGCTTCGATCGCGGCGTCGAAAATCATGGCGAACCTGTTTACCGCGATGGTCGGTGACGAGGTGGACGAAGAAGTTGGCGACGCAGCCCCTACGTACATGCAGGATGAGGAGCTCGCGGTGCAGGAAACGTCCATGTTCCTCACGCGGCTGTTGTTCCTGCTGTTCGGCGATGATGCCGGGCTGTGGGAGCAGGACCTGTTTTATCGTTTCATTCTTGAGCACACCAACAGTGAGAACCTCGGCACACAGCTTGCTGGTCTGTTCGAGGTCCTCAACACCCCGGAGGAGCGCCGCCGACGCGTCCCCGATTCGATGGCGGCATTCCCGTACGTCAATGGCGCCCTGTTTGAAACTATGATGCCGACGCAGTTTTTCACCCCGGAGATGCGCGACGCAATCCTGGTCGCCTGCCGTTTTCAGTGGACGAACATCTCACCGGCGATCTTCGGTTCGCTTTTCCAGCTCGTGAAGTCCAAGGAGGCACGTCGCGACGACGGCGAGCATTACACCTCCGAGAAGAACATCTTGAAGACGCTCGGCCCGCTATTTCTCGACGAGCTCCGCGAAGAAGCCGACCGCCTCATCAATTCAAAATCAACCAGTGTGAAGAAGCTCCGCGAATTCCGCGACAGTCTCGCTACACACGTATTCATGGACCCGGCATGTGGTTCCGGAAACTTCCTCATCGTTGCCTACCGTGAGCTGCGCAAGATTGAGACCGACGTCATCGTTGCGATCCGCGAACGCGAAGGCAACACCGCCATGTCGCTGGATATCACGTGGGAGCAGAAGCTTTCCATCGGCCAGTTCTACGGCATCGAACTGAACTGGTGGCCAGCCCGCATCGCCGAGACCGCAATGTTCCTCGTCGACCACCAGGCGAACCGTGAACTTGCCGACCGCGTCGGCCTTGCACCAGAGCGCCTACCGATCAGCATCACCGCACACATCACCCACGCCAACGCACTCTCGGTGGATTGGCGAAATGTCCTGCCGGAAACTTCTGGGCAAACTTATGTGTTCGGCAACCCACCGTTTCGCGGCGATGCACGGACGAAAGAGCAGCAAGCTGATTTAGAGCGAGCATGGTTAGGAAAAACAGCGAAGATTTCTCGTTTAGATTTCGTAACTGGATGGCATGCCAAAAGTCTTGACTTGTTCGAAAAGCGTCGTGGTTCATTTGCTTTCGTAACGACAAACTCAATCGTTCAAGGTGATCAAGTTCCACGATTATTTGGGCCGATCTTCGCAGCTAGGTGGCGCATTCGATTCGCGCATCGAACATTTGCATGGGATTCCGAAGCCCCTGGTAAGGCAGCCGTGCACTGCGTTATCGTTGGCTTTGATCGTGCTGATGAACCACGACCTAGGTTGTGGGACTATCCAAGCGTCAAGTCCGATCCTGTTGAGATGCCTGTAGAGCGGGCAATCAATGCATATCTCGTGGACGGTCCTAACGTGCTTGTGGAGAAGGCATCGAAACCGATCTCTTCAGAGGTTGAAAAAACCGCATATGGGTCAAAACCTACCGATGGTGGTCACCTCATCGTTGAACCCGACGAATATGAAGCAGTTATCGCTGATCCAATTGCTGCACAGTACGTTCACCGTTATGTCGGGGCGCGAGAGCTTCTTCATGGAGAAATGCGGTGGTGTCTTTGGCTTGAGGATGCTGGACCCAAGGACATCACATCGTCTCCGCTTCTTAAGCAACGCGTGGAAGCAGTTCGAGAATTTCGAGAGCAATCTAAAGCGGCTAGTACCCGTGAATTTGCCAAATTCCCTACACTATTTCGGCAGCGAGCAAAGATGGATACTGCATACTTGTGTATCCCCAGTGTGGTAAGCGAGGCTCGGCACTATTTCACTGCGGCAAGGCTAGATCCTGAGTTCGTTACCAGCAATCTAGCATTCCAAACACCTGACCCAGATGGTTATCAGTTTGGTCTGATTTCATCGTCCATGTTCATCACGTGGCAACGTACCGTCGGAGGGCGAATGAAGTCCGATCTGCGATTTGCTTCGACGCTTACCTGGTACACGTTCCCTGTTCCGGAGTTGGACGAAAAGACTCGCCAGCGGATCATCGACGCGGGCAAGAGAGTGCTTGCCGCGCGTGAACTGCACCCGGAGCGTTCGCTGGCGGAACACTACAACCCGCTCGCAATGGACTCGACGTTACGCAAGGCGCATGACGCGTTGGACAAGGAAGTCGACAAAGCGTTTGGAGCACCTCGCAAACTCACATCAGAGAAGCAACGTCAGGAATTGCTTTTCAAGAATTACGCTCGTATGACAAACTAAGCCGCAATATGCGAACGGGGCAGATGATTTTACAATCACCTGCCCCGTCCTGGTTCGTCCCCCAACGACTCACCAAGTGCTGCTTTGAGTATTCTTATGAACCCTCGGCAACAAAGTATGAGCGATGCGACATGCGACAACAACAATAGCGAGCGTACTCGCCATGCAGAAAGAGATCCTCAATGAAAGATCGCATGGTCATTTCCATTGCTGAATGTGACCGCACTAATCAGACGAGGGTCTTGCTGATCGCTGTCATGCGCATTGATTCTTAGCTGGAAAAGTGACCAACCAAGCGAAGCGAAGGCGGTAGCCGAACTGAGCAAAGCGAAAGCGGGAGTAACACAAGGTATGATTTCAGCGTCAGGATTCTCTCTCTTCTGTCCGGTGTCCTGGCTTGGTCAATTCTAAACTTGCGAGGTGCTTTTGTAGACGCTTCGACATCGGGAGGAACGTCCCCAGAGCGAGGCCCCCAGAGAGAACTGCACCGGCGACGGGGACGGTCTTAGCTACTCCGCTAGCGAATATTTTTTTAGTCATACTCACCCCGAGATAGCTCGCAACCTTTTTTACGATCGGATAGATCACTCCCTTGGTGAGTGCCTTCTGCGGGAGTTTCCTAGCAACATTGGCTGCGACCATGCCTGCAACTCGAGTCACTCCACCTTGAGCGAGCTGCACCCCAAACATCACACCCACGAACAGGACCAACATGCTCTCGGTCGCTTCGTCCAAATCTTCGCCATCATCGGCAAATAAATCAGGCCAGCTGTAGATATAGGCAAGCTTCTGGGCAATTCGAAGAATATGCCCCATGTACTGCGCAAGATCTGCCGGCACAGTCCCCGCCATCGCCAGGCCGCCAGGGATGCCTGCGATTGTCGAGAGGCCAGTAACCTTGCTCGTCTCATAGGTAATAGATGTGTTCGCTATCGCGGTGATGACCTTGAACGGGATGCCTGCCGCTGCCGGGCTGGTATTGACTGCTTCCTCGATTTGCGCCTCAGTGCAGTAACGCTTGAGGGCTTGGCGGAGGTAAGTAGCTCTGTTCATCCTCACCCCAGGGAGCTTCGCTGCAGCTTCCAACACCTGGGTGAAATTCGATCTCGGACTCTCGAGTTCTTGGGGTTGAGTCATGGATACATTGTATCTATGTTGCCGGTAGCGAAATATTCCGCAAGCCCTACTCGGCCCAAGAAGGTACAGCCAGTTCGCCAGTTCCTCCATTTTTGATGGCCTGAGTGAGCAACAGAAAGGACTTCCTCCCCCCCTAATCTCAATGTTGTGCTGAAGTGCGTACCTCTTTTGCAGTTGAGAGAACCGAGTCGACGGCAAGAACGGCTTCTATACGGTGGACTGGCGTATCAGCCTGGGCCAGCTCCTCGCGAGCGTTGGCAAGTCGGCGATACATATCTTCAATGACACCATCCTGACCTGCGATTCTCGTGCCGATGCCCTTGGTGTATTTCAGCTTATCCCAGGCGATTAGTTCCTCAGAAATATCAAACGAGGCATCATTGCTAAGCTGCTCAATCTCACCCGATATCGGTCCAAGCTTGGTTCCTCCGGTGTCATAAGAGCGAAGGATAAAAAAGACTCCGACTCCGATGGACCCAAGGGTCACAAGGGAGGCTAAAACGATGAGAGCGATGCCATAAAAAAGCATTGCCAGCAAGGCAACTATCATTCCGATTAAACCGGACATCCCTTGCCAGAATGAAGGGCCATCGTCGTTGGCTTCAGAAGAGTTATTAGCCATTAGAGATCCTTCGCATACTCGACGAAACCCGGCCACACCAGGTAAGCAGCATAGAAGAGTAGTGCTCCCACGATGAGCCCAACAACCAAGATAATGATGCCGGCGATTCTCTTTAGTTGCGGGCTTCGCTCGGGGGTTGAGCGAAGCTCGGCAACTAGATCTCGCATCTGAGAACGTACGTCGCTGTACTCTTCTTCGGTTTTCGCTAGCCTGCGTTGACGGCGCACACGTTCGACATCCTCAATGGAAATCGTCGGCTGTGTTTGGGCCGACTTAATCCGCGTCACGGGGTTCAGATTCATGCAAGTAAAGATACCATGGCACGAAAGGCCCCAGTGATAGATGTTTCAGAAGGTAGTAACAAGCTTTGTAGAGATCACACCCTGACAGCAGCAGCTTTGCATTAGCTGGGGGAAGTACTGTAGAGTGGACCGCAATAGATCCCCGGTCAGGCCTCTTCCCCATGAGGGGAATGCACAAATGACCGGGGCCTTTCATTATTTGTGGAGGCCCATATTTGATGCCGAAGGGGTGGCTGAGCTACGAGCAGCAGATCGAGCTGCTTGGCCAGCGAGGCATGCACATCGATGACACTGCAGCTGCAGCTAAGTTTCTCGCACGGGTCAACTACTACCGCTTCTCTGGGTATTTCCGGCATTGGCAGCAAGATCCGGCACGAGGCGACAACCGATTCTTCAAAGGCACCTCATTTGAGGCCATTTGTGCTCTCTATGACGCCGAGCAGGAGCTCGTGACTGTCTGTGATGAACTGCTGCATCCTCTTGAGGTTCTCCTGCGTACCCGCTTTGCTTACGCTTACGGTCAACACGTGGGCGTAACAGGGATGTTCGCGCGTGGGGAGGGTTTTACCCAATCACCCCGCGCCGATGCTGAACGTGTCGAAGAGCATGCGCTTTCCAATCTTGACCGCAGTAAAGAAGCATTCGTTACTCACTACCGCGATGACATCAAGCAAGGGCACACCTACAAGCCTGAAGCCTACGGCCGCATGCCGATCTGGGCTGCAGTCGAAGCGTTCTCGTTCGGTACCCTGTCCCGTCTCATCGAGGCTTCCGGTGAGTCCGGTGTGTTAGATGACATCGCAGAATCGATGAACACCTCGCGTAAGTTCCTGCCTGGCCAGGTGAAGTCATTCGTCTATCTGCGTAACCGCGTAGCGCATTGTGCTCAACTGTGGAACCACCGTGTACTCGATGTCCCTGGCCTACAGCCCAAGACCACGAGGAAAATCAAGAAAGAATATCGCAACTTCTCGGATCATTCGATCTACAAAATCCTTGTTGCGCTCGATGACATCGCAACTCGGTCTAAAATCTCGGGCACCTGGCTGCGCGACGCCGTTGAACCGATTTTGAACAATAATCCACTACTTGCTCAGGGAATATCTCAACCGGCACGATACGGGGAAATACTTCCCCCAGCATCGTGAACTAGTATTTCATGTAGAAATCGTATGCGTACCCGTCTGCTGCTAGTGATAACCCAACAGCTCAGCCAGGTGTGGTTGTTATAAGCTGGCAGATCTTGTCCACGATGATTGTGGTGGTCTCTCTCCACGGCGATTGCGGACTTGATTTTAAATCGCACAGAATTTGCGTCTTTTGAGCAGCAAGTTGAAATCTTCGAAAAACAGATCACCCAGGCCCATGTCGCCGTTATTCGCAAACTTGCGAACGAGCGTCAGCCCAGGAGCTGCTCTTCGCTAACTAAGCGAAGATGGCCAGTGAGCAGACAGGGGACAAGGCTTAGCTGTCCCAGTCCACCGCCCAGGGGTCTTCCTCTTCTTGCTGGTTCATCAGGGCGGTGATTGGCTCCGTTAGGTGCTGGTCAATCACGGTCCAGGCTGCCTCGCGTTGGTCCTGTTGGAAGATCTGTTTCAGCGCCTCGCTGCTGCATGGTATGTCGGCGATGTCTTTTGCCCACCCGGCGAGGCGTAGCACCCGCTTCGTTTTCGCGATCAGGTCCGCCTCTTCATTGAGCTCCAACCAGAGTTCCTCGACGGCCTGCGGGCTGTGGTCCCTCCCGAGCGTCTTTAGTGCTTCTTCCACGGTGGTTTTCATAACGGCGTCGACAACCCAGGCGCATTCTATAGATGGGTGGTGGTAGCGCATCATCCCGACCACCTTGTACGGGTTCCCATCGGTGACTTCCAAGGCCTTGGCCACGAGCTGCCCGGCTTGGTACTGGCGGAACTGGAACATCACCCGGTAAAACGCCTGGTCCTTCTCCTTCAGGATGCCTGGCGTCTCACACAGTCGGTGAAATACTCCCTGCTCCATTGCGCGGTGTTCGCTGTGGAGCTCGCGAAGTAATTTGTAGGCCGTCGGCTCGTTCGCGTTCTCGGGGTCGGTGATTTTTAGACCCCAGTCGGAGCTGCACGAATCACGCCCGGATGTCGCGGATAGCGCATATCCTTGCTCCTACTGAAATCATCGGCCCGATGCGTAGGAGGTTCGCCCGTGCTCGTAGACGTGCTCACCTGGGCAACGGTGATGGCGATTCCGGGTCCGGACATTGTGGCGATCGGCACGCAGACGTCACGCTACGGGCAGCGGGCGGGGTTTTGGACTGCGCTCGGGGCGATGCTTGGGGTGGCAACGTGGTCGGTACTCGCGCTGCTCGGGATTGAGGCGCTCCTGCACGTCGTGCCCGCGCTGTCGGTGGTGTTGCCGCTGGCGGGGTCGGTGGCGCTGATGCTGCTCGGCGCGTTCGGTCTGTGGGGGAGCGTGAAGGCGGCGAAGGGGACGTCGAAAAGTACTGAAGAGCAAGAAGTGGCGAGCGTGGCCGCGCGCACCGCGGGTGCCTCGGTGCGGCTGGGGTACGTCACCAACATCTCGAACCCGAAGGCGCTGGTGTTCTTCACCTCTTTCTTTACGCCGATGATGAGCCACTACGACGGGCTGGCGGAAAAGCTCAGCATGCTGGGGTTGCTGCTGGGTGTCACGCTGCTGGTGTTCAGTGCGATGTCCGTGCTGATTCAGGTGGCGGCGAAGACGCAGCTGCGCAACATCCCGGGCCTGCAGTACCTGCCGGGGATCATCTTCCTGGGCATCGGGCTGTTCTACTTCGTGGAAACACTAGTGAAATAGCGCAGAAAATGTGATTTATGTCGCAAAAATTCGGTGGATTTTTTCCTGCGACGCTTTTGCAATGAGGGAAAACTAACAGGGGTCCAGTCAATATAGTGCTCGCCACGGAAGGGGCGCCACGAAGAAAGGATTCACATGTCTATCGATCAACAGATCTCTGACTATTACGGCAAATTGCAGAAGAGGAACGCGGGGGAACCGGAGTTCCACCAGGCACTCGCGGAAGTGCTTGACTCCCTCAAGATCGTCCTCAACAAGGATCCTCACTACGCTGACTACGGCCTCATTGAGCGTCTCTGCGAGCCAGAGCGCCAACTTGTGTTCCGCGTCCCATGGGTCGATGACAACGGACAAATCCAGGTCAACCGCGGCTTCCGCGTGCAGTTCAACTCCGCGCTCGGCCCATACAAGGGCGGGCTGCGGTTCCACCCGAGCGTGAACCTGGGCATCATCAAGTTCCTGGGCTTCGAGCAGATCTTCAAGAACTCCCTGACCGGCCTGCCAATCGGCGGCGCGAAAGGCGGCTCTGACTTCGACCCGAAGGGCAAGTCCGACGCCGAGATCATGCGCTTCTGCCAGTCCTTCATGACGGAGCTGCACACCCACATCGGCGAATATCGCGACGTGCCAGCCGGTGACATCGGCGTTGGCGCACGCGAGATCGGCTACCTCTTCGGCCAGTACCGTCGCCTGGAGAACAGCCACGAGTCCGGCGTGATCACCGGCAAGGGCCTGAAGTGGGGCGGTTCCCTCGTCCGCACCGAGGCGACTGGCTACGGCCTGGTCTACCTCACCTCCGAGATGATGCAGACCCACGGCGAGTCCTTCGAAGGCTCCAAGGTCATCGTCTCCGGTTCCGGCAACGTAGCCATCTACGCTGCGGAGAAGGTGCAGCAGCTCGGCGGCGTGGTTGTGGCCATGTCGGACTCCTCCGGCTACGTCACCACCCCGAACGGCGTGGACATCGAACTGCTCAAGGATGTCAAGGAAGTGCGCCGCGGGCGCATCTCCACCTACGCGGCTGAGGCCGGCGAGGGCGTCGAATTCCACCGGGACGGCAACGTGTGGGAAGTCCAGGCGGATGTTGCCCTGCCGTGCGCCACCCAGAACGAGCTCGATGGTGACGACGCCAAACTCCTTGTGGACAACGGTGTGCGCTACGTCGCCGAGGGCGCAAACATGCCGTGCACCCCTGCGGCTGCCCACTACTTCCAGCAGAAGGGGATCGCGTTCGCGCCGGGCAAGGCCGCCAACGCGGGTGGCGTGGCCACCTCTGCGCTGGAGATGCAGCAGAACGCCTCGCGCGACTCCTGGTCCTTCGAGTACACCGACCAGCGTCTGCACGAGATCATGTCGAACATCTTCAAGACGGTCGATTCGACCGCGAAGGAGTACGACATGGAAGGCGACTACGTGGCCGGCGCGAACATTGCGGGCTTCAAGAAGGTCGCTGACGCGATGCTGGCGCAAGGTGTTATCTAGGGATATATGAATATGCGTTGATGGCATAAAATACGCGTTCACTGCCCACTGCCGATTCCGTTTCGGTAGTGGGCAGACGTGTTTCCGGGGGTAGGAGGAAAGAAATTTTCCTGAATAACATACAGCGCGCCGTATATCTGTTACGCTGCCGTGTATGTCAGAGCAAAAAGTGTTGAACGTAGCAGTCGCGGGCGCTACCGGGTACGCCGGCGGCGAAATCCTCCGCCTGCTGCTCGGCCACCCGGCATACCTCGCGGGCGAGCTTGCAATCGGTGCGCTCACCGGAGCCTCCAACGCGGGCGCCTCGGTCGGGGAGCTCATGCCGCACCTGCCCGAGCTTGCCGACCGCATCATTGAACCCACCACGGTAGAGGTGCTCGCGGGCCACGACGTCGTCTTCCTCGGCTTGCCGCACGGGCACTCCGCGAAGATCGGCGCGGCGCTGCCGCCAGAGGTCACGGTCATCGACTGTGCTGCGGACTTCCGCCTGCGCAGCGCCGATGCCTGGCAGCACTACTACGGCTCCGAGCACGCCGGCTCCTGGCCGTACGGCCTGCCGGAGCTGCCCGGCCACCGCGAGCAGATCGCAGCAGCCACGCGGATCGCGGTGCCCGGCTGCTTCCCGACGGGCGCTACGCTCGCGGCGTGGCCCGTGGTGGCATCCGGCCTGGTCGAGCCGGACCTGACTATCGTCTCCGTCACCGGCGTGTCCGGCGCAGGCAAGAAGGCGAGCGTTGCCATGCTGGGCGCGGAAACGATGGGCTCGCTGAAGGCCTACAGCGCTGGCGGCACCCACCGGCACACCCCGGAGATCCAGCAGAACCTGCAGGAAGTTGCGCAGTCTCCGGTCGGCATCAGCTTCACGCCGGTGCTCGCGCCGCTGCCGCGCGGCATCCTCACCACCGTGGTCGCACCCCTTGCCCAGGGCGTGGACGCGGCCGCGGTCCGCGCGGCGTACGAATCCGCCTACGCGGGCGAAGCCTTCGTCACCCTGCTCCCGGCAGGGCAGCAGCCACAGACGCAGCACGTGGTCGGCTCAAACATGTGCCACGTGCAGGTAGAAGTCGACGAATCGGCCAAGAAACTGGTGGTCACCAGCGCCATCGATAATCTCACCAAAGGCACCGGCGGCGGTGCTGTGCAGTGCATGAACCTCGCGCTCGGGCTCGAAGAGACCGCGGGACTCTCGCGAGCCGGGGTGGCCCCGTAACCGCCAGCCCCATTCCATCTCTACTTCTTCTCATAACGGACTGTAAAGGACATTTTCATCATGAGCACTACTGGTGTTACCGCCCCCAAAGGATTCAGCGCCGCAGCAACCTCGGCCGGCATCAAGGCATCCGGCAAGCCGGACATGGCCGTCGTGGTCAACGAAGGGCCAAAGAACGCGGCCGCTGCCGTGTTCACCCGCAACAAGGTCTTCGCGGCTCCGGTCAAGGTCAGCCGCGAAGTAATCAAGGGCGGCGCGCTGTCCGCCGTCGTGTTTAACTCCGGCAACGCCAACGCCTGCACCGGCACGCAGGGCTTCGAGGACGCCAAGGCGATGCAGCAGCTCACCGCCACGGGTATCGGGGCGGAGGCCTCGCAGATCGCGGTGTGCTCCACCGGCATCATCGGCGACCTGCTGCCGATGGACAAGGTCGAGTACGGCATCGGGGCCGTCGTGAAGCAACTCGGCGACCATGGCGCGGACGCCGCCGTCGCCATCAAGACCACGGATACCGTGGCGAAAGAGGTCGTCGTCAACGGTGACGGGTGGACGCTCGGCGGGATGGGCAAGGGCGCCGGCATGATGGCGCCGTCGCTTGCCACCATGCTCGTGTGCATCACCACGGACGCGGACGTCGAGAGCCAAGCGCTGCAGGCCGCGCTCGACCGCGCCGTCGCCACCACCTTCAACACCCTCGATATCGACGGCTCCACCTCCACCAACGACACCGTCATCGCCATGGCCAGCGGCGCAAGCGGCATCACCCCGACGCAGGAAGACCTCGACGCCGCGATGCAGGACGCCTGCTCGCAGCTCGCCGCCATGATGCAGTCCGACGCCGAAGGCGTGACCAAGCGCGTGGCCATCACCGTCGAAGGCGCAGCCGACGACGCCCAGGCGCTCAACGCAGCCCGGACAATCGGGCGCGACAACCTAGTCAAGACCGCA
Organism: Corynebacterium sp. HMSC08D02; assembly: GCF_001807505.1. NCBI lineage: Bacteria > Bacillati > Actinomycetota > Actinomycetes > Mycobacteriales > Corynebacteriaceae > Corynebacterium > Corynebacterium sp. HMSC08D02. Next base: position 19,235 of record NZ_KV789233.1, read on the forward strand.
ATGTTCGGCTCCGACCCGAACTGGGGCCGCGTGCTCGCCGCCGTCGGCATGGCAGACGCCGAGATGGACGCCGAGAACATCTCCGTCACCTTCAACGGGCAGACCGTATGCGAGCAGTCGGCGGGCGCGCCGGGCGCGCGCGACGTGGACTTGAGCGGTGCGGACATCGAGGTCGTCGTCAACCTCGGCACCGGCGGGCAGGGCAGCGCCACCGTGCGCACCACCGACCTGTCGCACGCCTACGTCGAAATCAACTCCGCATACAGCAGCTAGGAGGCACCGTGTTAGCGAATCTCAGCAGCGAGCAGCGGGCAACCGTCCTGGCAGAGGCACTGCCATGGCTGCAGCACTACCGCGACAAAATTGTGGTGGTCAAGTACGGCGGCAACGCCATGATCGATGAAGACCTCAAGGCCGCATTCGCCGCCGACATGGTCTTCCTGCGCACCGTCGGCGCGAAGCCCGTCGTCGTCCACGGCGGCGGCCCGCAGATCAGCGCGATGCTCTCCCGCCTCGGCCTGGACGGCGGCGAGTTCGTCGGCGGGTTCCGCGTCACCACACCGGAGATCCTGGACGTGGTGCGCATGGTGCTCTTCGGCCAGGTCGGGCGCGACCTGCTGGGCAAGATCAACTCCCATGGGCCCTACGCGGTGGGCACCTCCGGCGAGGACGCCGGGCTGTTCACCGCGAAGCGCCGCACCGTCGAAGTCGACGGCGAAACCCGCGACATCGGGCTCGTCGGCACGATCACCGACGTGAACCCCGCCGCCGTCATGGACATCATCGAGGCCGGCCGCATCCCGGTGGTCTCCGGCATCGCGCCGGGAGAGAACGGTGAGGTGTACAACATCAACGCCGACGAGGCCGCGGGCGCGCTCGCCGCGGCGATCGGCGCGGAGCGCCTCGTGGTGCTCACCAACGTGGAAGGCCTCTACACAGACTGGCCGAATAGGGACTCGCTGCTGTCTAAGATCGAGGCCGGGGATCTCGAGCAGATGCTGCCAGCATTGGACTCGGGGATGATCCCCAAGATGGAGGCGTGCCTGACCGCGGTGCGGGGTGGGGTGAAAGCCGCCCACGTCATCGACGGGCGCGTCGCACACTCCGTCCTGCTTGAGCTGCTCACGATGGGCGGTGTGGGCACCATGGTTCTGCCAGATGATTACGACCGTTCCCAGTACCCGGACGGCACCATTTTTAGAAAGGATGACGCATGAAGGACTTCACGCAGCGTTGGGCGGGCGCGCTTTTAGATAACTACCCGGTTCCGCCAGTCGAACTCGTCGAAGGTTCCGGCTCCACCGTGACTGACGCCGATGGCAAGCAGTACATCGACATGCTGGCCGGCATCGCGGTCAACGCGCTCGGCCATGCGCATCCGGCAGTGGTCGAGGCGGTCACCAACCAGCTATCGACGCTCGGCCACGTCTCGAACCTGTTCGGCTCCGCACCCGTGGTCAAGGTCGCCGAGGCACTCCGCGAGCACGTCGGTGATGACACCGCCCGCGTCTACTTCGGCAACTCCGGCACCGAGGCCAACGAGGCCGCCTTCAAACTCGCGCGCCTGACGGGTCGCCGCCGCATCCTCGCAGCGCAGCACGGCTTCCACGGCCGCACCATGGGCGCGCTCGCCATGACCGGCCAGCCCGACAAGCAAAAGCCGTTCGAGCCCCTGCCCGCCGGCGTGGAGTTCTACCCCTACGGCGACATCGAGGCGCTCACCGCACTCGTGGAACAGAACCCTTCGGATACCGCGGCCATCATCCTGGAGCCCATCCAGGGCGAGACCGGCGTCATCCCCGCCCCGGAAGGCTTCCTCACCCAGGTCCGCGAGCTGTGCGACAAGTATGGCATCCTCTTCATCGCCGACGAGGTGCAGACTGGCGTCGGCCGCACCGGCGACTTCTTCGCCTTCCAACACGAGGGTGTGCTCCCGGACGTGATCACTATGGCCAAGGGCCTCGGCGGCGGCCTGCCCATCGGCGCGACGATCGCTCGCGGCGAGGCGGCGAAGCTCTTCACTCCGGGCAGTCACGGCACCACGTTCGGCGGCAACCCAGTCTCGTGCGCGGCGGCCACGGCAGTGCTGGCCACCATCGACGACGCCTTCCTCGCGGAGGTGCGTCGCAAAGGCCAGGTGCTTTACGACGCCGCCTCGAAGATCCCGGGTGTGAAGGAAGTCCGCGGGCGTGGGCTCATGCTCGGCGTGGTCTTGGAGCAGCCGGTGGCGAAGCGCGTCGTCAAGCTTGGCCTTGAGCACGGCGTGATCCTCAACGCGCCGGCGGATGACGTGATCCGCCTGACGCCGCCGCTGGTGATCAGCGACGAGGAGATCGCACAGGCGGCCCGGCGCCTCGCGGCCGCGATTGCGGAGGCTTCAGAAGAGGTCTCACAATAATTTGACAGGCTTGACGTATCGCTTTCACATGTGCTGTAATTTGATTGTTCAATTCATTAATTGAACATTTGCTAGTGGGGTGGAGCCATCCACCCTTGCGCCTTCACATTCCTTGCTCGGAATCGGTGCAACCAAACCACAGTGAAAGTCGATAATCATGGCCTTCTCCGCGAAGAAATCCCTCCCAGCTGTAGTGCTCTGTGCCGCGATGATGTGGACAGTGACTGGATGCAGCAGCCCTGCGGACAACGAGCCTGCCTCGGAAACGAGCCAGACTGCCGCAGACGCCTCGCATGCAGTGACCATCACGGACATCACCGGGAACACGATTCAGCTGGAGAAGCCACTCGAGCACGCAGCCATTCAGCTTTCTGGTTCTGGCGGGCCGCTTTTGACGATGGCGGCCCTTGACCGGGACAACTACACGTCTAAGATCGCTGCGATGGATAAGGGCCTCGAGTCCAACCGACAGGACCTGTGGGACCTTTTGCTTGAGGCGAACCCGGAGCTTGCTGATATCCCGAAGATTGGTGATGCGACGAAGGATCAGATCTCCGCCGAACAACTTTTGACGATGGGTGTCGACGGAGTCATTGCTCCGGTTCGCCAGAAAGCAAAGATGGATGTCATCGCTGAACAGACTGGCATCCCGGTAATCTACATCGATTACCACAGCCAAAAGCTGGAAAACCATATTCAGTCCACCAAGATCATCGCTGAAGCCACTGGGCTGACGAAGAACGTCGACGAGATCACGAAGTTCTACGGGGACGTCGTCGGCGACATCGAGGAGCGCGCTTCGAAGCTGGACCACACCACGTCGGTCTACTTTGAGACGACCTCGAACGGCCCGACCGAATTCGGCAACACCTACGGCGCCGGCATCATGTGGGGCGCCATCCTGGACGCCGTCGGCGCGGACAACATTGCGACGCACTTTATGGCTGCGGACGACGCCGAGGCGCTCTCCGCCGAACAGGTCTTGGTCAGCAACCCGGACAAAATCGTGCTCTCGGGTTCCCTGTGGGCGAACCAGCCGGACTCGGTCAAGATGGGCTTCTCTGTCTCCAATGAGGAGGCGCTGGCCTCGATGGAGTCGTTCCGCCAGCGCGAGGGCTGGGACAAGCTCAAGGCAATCCAGAACAACGAGCTGTACGCGATTGGTCACCCTATGACCCGCGAAATGCTGGACTTCTACTCCTACGCGCAGCTTGCCAAGCTCTTCCACCCGGAGGAGTTCGCGGACCTGGATCCAGAAGCGCTGATCAAGGAGTACTTCGATAAGTACATGCCGATCCCATACGAGGGAACCTGGTTCATCAAGTATGAGTAAGGCAAGAACAAAAAGCCTCCCGAAAGGACTACTGGTCGCATTTGCCATTTTGGCGGTCGTAGTCCTTTTCGTGGTGGATCTTTGCGTCGGCCCCGCCAACATCAAGCTCTCGAACTTCTCCGCCGTGCTAGATCCTGATTCGGTTGAGCACGTTGCGTTCTTCCGCATGCGCATGCCGGCTGCCCTCATGGCAGTTGGGGTGGGGATGAGTCTGGGGTTGGCGGGTGCCGTGATGCAGACGATCCTGAATAACCCGCTTGCCAGCCCGTTCACGCTTGGCGTGTCCTCGGCAGCGAGCCTTGGCGCAGCCATCGTCTTTGTGATGGCGCTGCCGATGGTGTTCGTTACGGGCGGTGCGCTGCTGCTCGCGCTGGTCTCCGTGCTGGTTATCTTCGCGGTGGGCAAGTACATCGAGATGAGCAACTCATCACTCGTGCTTGCGGGCATCGCGCTGAACTTCCTCTTCGACGCCTTCCTGTCCCTGATCCAGTACCGCGCGTCAGAAGAGAGCCTGTCGTACATCGTCTTCTGGACGATGGGCGGGCTCACCCGCGCCTCGTATCCGCAGGCGTGGATCCTGCTCTCGACGTTCGTCGTTGTCTTCGCGGTGCTGCTGCGCAACGCGTGGAACCTGACCGCGCTGAAGTTCGGTGAAGCACGAGCGGAAGCGCTCGGCGTCAAAGTCGGGCGCGTGAAGATCCTCTCCCTCGTCTTGGCCTCGATTCTGACCGCGCTCGCGGTGAGTTTCTGCGGCAAGATCGGCTTCATCGGCCTGGCCGCGCCGCACCTGGCGCGCCGACTGGTCTCCGAGGACCAACGGTTCTACCTGACCAGCTCCGCCATTCTTGGTGCGATGATCCTGCTGGTGTCCTCTATACTCTCGAAGCTGATCGTCCCTGGGGTTGTGGTGCCAATCGGCATCATCAGCTCCATCATCGGCATTCCGTTCCTGGTCTACGCGCTTACCAGCCAGCGCCGTCAAAGGGCGGTGTAGCGGCATGATTCGCGTCAAGAACTTCTCGTTCGATTATGGCGAGCGCCAGATCATCAACAACATCAGCTTCCAAGCCAAACCCGGCGAGGTCACCGTACTGATGGGGCGCAACGGTGCTGGCAAGACCACGCTGATGACGTCGATTGTCCGCTCACACAACCAAGGGCGCGGCAAGAAGATCTCCGGCGAGATTACAACCACCGGTAACATTTCTTACCTGAACCAGCACACGGAAGGCGACCTACCGTTCACCGTGTTTGAAACGGTGATGATCGGCAAAGTTGCCAAGCTGGGCATCCGCACCACGCAGGAAGACATCGACGACGTCAACGAGGTGCTCGACATGCTTGAGTTGCAGCCCCTGCGCGACGTCGCCATCCGCAACCTGTCCGGTGGCCAACGCCAAAAAGTCTTCATCGGGCAGGCCATGGTCAAACGGCCAGACATCCTGCTTTTCGATGAGCCCACGTCCGCACTCGACATCGAAAACCAGTACAGAATCCTGCACCAAATCAAGGCGCTCACGGTTGAACGAAACATCACAACGGTAGTAAGCCTGCACCAAATCGACCTGATTGAGCGCTTCGCGGACCACATCATCGTGCTCCACGAAGGCAAGATCTATGCCGAAGGCTCACCCGCCGAAGTGTTTACGAAGCAAACGTTCCGCGACGTCTACTCCGTCGAGGCGATTCTGGCGGGAGTCAAGGACCGGATCCTCTTCGGGTTCGACCTGTTAGACCACCCGAAGATCCCGCCCGAGCACTCACCAACCTCCATCCATTAGTCCCGGTGGCGGGTAAGCTTCAGCGCCCGCTGCTGGTCCAGCACCTCGAAGTAGGGCAGCGGGTCGATGTCTAGCGCCTCCACGTAGTCCGTCAACATGTCACGCACTACGCTGTGCAGGTTCTCGACGTCCCACGGCTTAGCGATGTAGTAGTCCAGGTTCGCCTCGTTCACCGCGTGCACGGTGTCCTTGAGCTGCGCCTGCCCGGTTACCAGCACCTTCCGGGTCGCCGCGGTGCGTGGGTCTTGCATCATCTGCACAAGGAACTCCACGCCGGTGGTCCCGGGCATGCGGTGATCACACAGCGCGAGCGCGAGGAGGTCGCCGTCGTCGCTGAGCTCGTCGATCACCTCCCATGCTTCGTCGGCGTTGGAGGCAACCTCCAGGCGGACGGTGTCCGCGAAGGGGAGGAGGTCGCGCTCAAGGGCGGCGCGCACTTCGGCTTCATCTTCAAGAATCAGAATGGTGAGGTTCATGGTGTCTCCTTGGTCCGTTGATACGTAGGCGAACGCTGGCTTGGGTGCCTCGTGGCGAGGACTCCAGCGTGATGGTTCCGTGGTGCTTATTGATGATGCTTCGGCACACACTCAGGCCGATGCCCATCCCGAAGCGCACCTGGCCGTTCTTCGTGGTGAAACGCGGTTCGAAGAGCCGCTCGAGGCGCTCGCCGGGGATGCCGGGGCCGTCATCAATAATGTCGACTTCAATCCAGCCCGGCTCTGGTGCGCTGGTTCTGATCGTGACTGCGCTGCCAACGCCCGTGTCCTGCATCGCCTCGGCGGCGTTGGTCAGCAGGTTCGTCCACACCTGCGCAAGCTGGCCCGGCATGCACGTGATGTTGGGCAGCTCCGCGTAATCGCGGATGACCTCGACGTGGTCGAGCCGGTGCGAGATGAGGCGCAGCGTGTCGTCAATACCTTCGTGGACATTGACATCGGTGACGGGGTCGCCGTCAGGGCGCGCGTACGAGCGCAGCGAGGCCACGAGTTCCGTGATGCGGGTCGCTGCGGTGGACAGATTGCGCACCCCAGTGCCGATCGCCGCAGCGCGCTCGATGGTCTCGAAGTCGAGCCTGCGGGAGCGAGCCACCTGCTTAGCAAAGGCGGCGTCGTGAAGCCCGGCGAGCACCCAGCGCTGCGCGAGCGCGCGGTCGCCGATGATCTCGGTGAGCTCACGCCGCAGCCTGCGCGCCTCCTTCGTACTCACCGAGGGTGCTAGTTTCGCCTGCTCAAACGCCTTGAGCACGCCCTCGCGCCACTTCCGGTTCGGGCTCGCCGCAAGCAGCGTATCGACGTCCTCTCCGAGATGCGCCGCCGTGCGCTCAATCGCGGCCATCGGGTTGTTCAGCTCGTGGGCGACCCCCGCCGCCAACTCACCGAGTGAGGCGAACCGGGCCTGGCTCATCAGCTCTCGGCGGGCCTCCTCCAGGTTGCGCAAGGCGGTGCTGAGCCGCGCCCGCTCCTGCTCAAGCTCCGCGGTCATCTCGTGCTGGTGCACCTGGATGTCCTCGGAGCGGCGCAGGCGCCGGTCGTAGGAGCGCACCAGCAACACAGCGAGCATGCGGTCCAGGCCAGGGGCGATGTCGAGCAGGTAGTTGAGTTGGTCCATCGGCAGCTGCACCGCGGTGACCTCCGTCGTGGTGCGGGCGGTAAAGAACCCGATGCGCGTGCCCGCCAGCGCCAACAGGCCGATGACCAGGCCCGTCGAGCCGCGGTGCATCGTGATGTCGCCTGCGTCCGTGTTGCGCTGCAGCACCACCTCGCCCGAGATAGTCAAGATGACCTCCTCGACCTCCTTGCCCTCCGTGGTCAGGTTCACCCCGGGAGGAAACACCAGGCGTGGCTGGCGCCCAAGGTGGCGGTCGGCTGCATCAATAATGCGCCCGACAATCTCCTCGTTTGTCAGTTCCACATCCAGGGCCGGCGCGGCCGGCTGGTCGTACTTCGACGCCAGCTCGGGGTTGTCGTGGTAGCGCGACGCCCAATAGCGGGTGAGCTGCTGCTGCAGGTTCCGTGCCAGGGCCTCGTCGTGGATCTCCGGCGTGTACACCAGCATGTCCAGCCTGCCCAGCTCGCTGAGCCGGTCCAGGCCCGACACCGTCGGTGCCGTGGTCAGGACGATGATGCGGGTGTGTTCGTAGTGGGCGTCGTCAAGAAATTTGACCAGCGGGTGATCGGCGGTGAGCCCGTGCTCGTGCACCGTGACGGTGACGAGCGCGAGGTCGTCCGTGCGAGGCAAGTCCGTCAGCGACGGGTAGGTGAGCACCGTGTGGGTGCCGCCGAACGCGTCGCGCACGATGGTCTGGATGGTGCGTGACGCCTCCGACGCACCGATGACCGCGATTGTTGAGTGGGGAATCATCTACAGCAACCCCAGCAGCGTCCATACTGACGGCATCACGAAGATCAGCAGCAGCGTTGCCACCGTACCCACCACCAGGCCGACCTGCGCCATCTGTGGGATGGTGATCTCCTTCGTGGCGTACGCAATCGCGTTCGGCGGGGTGGAGATCGGCAGCGCCATACCCAGCGAGCAGGCGATCGCCACAATCACCGCGATGAGCATCGGGCTCGGCTCGGACAGCGTGATCGCCAGCGAGACCGCCAGCGGCACCAGCAGGTTCGCCGCCGCCGAGTGGGAAATGACGTTCGCCATGGCAAACCCGATCAGGCCCAGCAGCGCCAGGATCATCATCGGGCCGAGCACCTTCCAGTTCACGGAGCCGACCAGCCAATCGTCGAGGCCCGTCGCACCCACGCCCGTGCCCAGCGCAATACCGCCGGAGACCAGCCACAACACCGGCCAGTCCAGCGCCTGGACGTCCTTGCCCTTCATCACTTTCAGGCTCAGCAGCGCAACGACGGGGAAGAAACCGACAATATTCGAGGAAATCCCGTGCAGCGGCTCGCTCATCCACAGCGCAATCGTCAGCCCCGCCACCGCGTAAAACAGCTTCGCGTTCGACGACGTATCCCAGGACGCATCCATTGCAATCGAGATCCGCGTCTCCGAAGGGATGAACGCGACGCACAGGAACAGCCACGCAAACACCAGCACAACCAGCATGAACGGGACGGCAAGCAGCATCCACTGCGCGAAGGACACCTTGATGCCGTACTCCGCCAGCGCACCAATCGCGATCGCGTTCGGCGGCGTGCCCACCGGCGTACCGATGCCGCCCACATTCGCCGCCAGCGGAATCGACAGCGCCACACCCGCGCGCACCTTACCCGGCGGCAGCGTGCGCAGAATCGGGATGACCACCGCGAACATCGTGGCCGTCGTCGCCGTATTCGACATAAACATGCTCAGCAGTGCAGTAATCAGCATGAGCCCCAGCACCGTCAGCCGCGCCTTATCCGGGAAGGGCCGCAGCATAATCGCCGCCAGGTTCTTGTCCAGCCCGAACTTCTCCGCGCCATGCGCAATCATGAACCCGCCCAAGAAAAGGATGATCACCGGGTTCGCCAGCGCCGCAAAGTAGTCGGACGCCGGCAGCACCGTCTCCTTCAGCGCCTCGACGCCGCCCGTCGGGTCAACGATGGCGCCCTTCGAAAGCAGGATGACCTCGAGGAAGATCACCAGCACCGCGGTCGCGGTCAGCGGGATCGGCTCGAGGATCCAGAAGACAATCGCTAACAGGAAAATAGAAAGCATCCGCTGGCCGGGAGCCTCGAGGCCAGGGATGTTGAAAAAGAAGGGGAGCGCGAAGAGCACGGCGCCAAGAATGAGGCCCGCCCACTGCTTTTTCGAAAGGGAGGGGGCGCGCTGCTGGAGCGCCGGTGGTGGAATCGTTCCATGCTGTACAGCCATACCTCTGTATCTTAATCGTATGACCAGCGAATTTCGGTGGTTAGAATAAGCAGAATGAAACACTCAAAGCTTTTCGTCGCAGCACTCGCCGCCGCCTGCGTATCGACGGCCACTTCGTGCACCACCCAGCCCCTCCCATTCGAGCAAACACCCGCCGCACCGGCTTCGCAGGAAGCAGAGACCGCGCCCGATGCCGATCCAGGCGTGATGGACGAGCCCGCCTTCGAAGACGCCATCATTGCCATCTGGTCAAAGACAGACGAGATGCGTGGCATCGGCGTTCCCGAGTCCGAAATCGAAGACCTGCAGGCCCGCACCGACAAGCGCGACGAGTCCATGGGGCAGCGCGCCATGTTCTACGTCACCGAGGCGGACAAGCTCAGCGAACAGTACGCGTCCGTAACCGAAGACGGGTCTTAAGCCCAGAGCGGGCCTGTGCGCGTGTGGTACCCCGCGGGCTCCACGTGCACGATGGTTTCCGATTCGCCGATGGCTTCGGTGATGCCGTCCTCGATGGCGTCAGCGTGTTCGTGGGAGTACGCCACTGTCCAGCTGCCGGGTACCTGCACCACGAGGCTGATGAGCCGATCCCGCCCAAACGCAGCCGTGCGCACAGACGTGAACTCGACGTCGTGCTCGGCGACGTAGCTATTAAGGAAGCCGTGCAGCTTCTCCAGCTCATCTTGCGGTAGCGCTTCCGAGAGCAGCCCAAGAATGGCGCCTTTGAGCAGGCGGTAGCCAGTGAACAGGACGTTGAAGCCGACGCACAGCGCGATGATCGGGTCGAGCAGCTGCCAGCCCGTAATCCAGACAGCCGCGATGCCGATGATCACGCCGACCGTGGTCCACACGTCAGTAAGCAGGTGGTGGCCGTCGGCATCCAGCGTTGAAGAGCGGTACTTTTTCCCAGCCTTCACCAGCGCGACGCCCACCGCGAGGTTCAGTACCGTGGCGGCAACAGAGAACGCCAGGCCGATACCGATCTGCTCAACCGGCTGCGGGTGAATAATGCGCTGCACGGACGTATAGATAATGGCCACGGACGCCACCAGAATCAGCGACCCCTCCACCTGCGCGGAGAAATACTCGGCCTTCGCGTGGCCAAAGTTGTGGTTTTCGTCTGCGGGCTTGGCGGAAAGCTTTAGTGCCCACAGGCCGACGAGGGCAGCAACCAGGTTGATCACGGACTCGATGGCGTCGGAGAGGAAACCAACTGATCCTGTAATACCAGCCGCTGCCATCTTCAAAGCAATGGTGATGACGGACGCTGTGATGGAGAGCCACATAAACCGTTCGAGGAGCCGCTGTTCTCGTTTACGTTCAGCATTGATTTCGGACAAAGGCATGTCTGCTTTCCGCCTCCCTATATCTGACCTGCAATATGTTAACAGTGCGGTCGGGGAGGGGTATGGGACCAGGCGAACCGGGAAAGGTTGAAAGTTGGACCTTAAAAAGCTCCCAGGAAACTTTTGAATGTTGATTTATAAAATAATGAAATAACAACAGTATGCAATTCAATCGAACCATTGAATCTCGGATATTCAATAAAGGGGTAGAGAGTTTCTATTTTTGGCCCAATTTTCGGGGCATCTTTGGGAAACGTGCAGCTGACAGTATGTTTGTACTGTTTGGGCATACCCTATAACGGGGGTAGTCGAAATGTATAAAAATCTGAATGGAGCTTTTATAAAGTCGCTCGGAGAGGGGTTATATATGCAATAGTTTGAAAGTTATGCAAATGGTGCCTTAAGAAATTCTGAATTGTGTTTCGGAATGTATTGTGTTTGGCATGTCAAATACTTCTAGCGCCACTACGGCAGCGGACATCAAGGGTCCGCCAATCAAACCAGTGAGCCACGGCAAGGCGGTTTTGTTCCTTGCGCTTGGTACAGCATTCCTTGCCGGCACCCCGCTGTGGGTAAAGGCGACAAACATGGATCCAGCGACGCAGGCCTTCCTGCGCGTCGTGATCGGTTGCCTCGTGTTGATCCCGTTCGGTGTTATGGAAATTCGCAAGAAGGCGTCGCTGAGCAAGAAGGGCATCATGCTCTCCATTGCCTCCGGCCTCTTCCTGGGCGTGGACTTTACCTGCTGGAACTACTCCATTTTCTACGTAGGCGCCGGCATTGCCGCAATTCTGCTGAACCTGCAGGTCATCATCGTGCCGATGCTTACGGCAGTCTTTGATAAGTACAAGATTCCGCCGGTCTTCCTGATCCTTGTCCCGATCATGGCCGTCGGTGTGATGCTGACCGGTGGCGTCTTCGAGGCCTCTGAGGCATCTGGTGGACCGGAGTCCATCTACGGCATTAAGACTGCAACCCTGGGTACCATCTTCGGCCTGACCTCGGGCGTGTGCTACTCGTTCTACCTGTACCTCTCCCGTAAGGCTGGTACCTCCGCACGTAAGGACCTGTACGTCCAACCGATGATGTACACGATGATGGCGCAGGCAGTCCCGCCAACAATCGTGGCATTCTTCATCTCCCCGCGTAAGGGATTCGACTTCGTGAACGGTGTTCTGATCGACGGCCAGCTCCCGCTGGTTGATCCTGAGCACACCGTCGGTGACGCGCTGACCACTTGGAACTGGTTCAACCTGATCTGCTTGGCTATCCTCGGCCAGGCGCTGGCATGGACCTTCGTCCAGTACGGCACGGTTTGGCTCGACCCGACCCTGTCCGCAGGTATCCTGCTGCTCTCGCCGGTGACCTCCGTCATCATTGCAGCTCCGCTGTTCGGCGAGATCCCATCGGTACTCCAGATCATCGGTATCTTCCTGATTCTGGGTACAGTGGCATACCAGAACGGACTGTTCTCAATGTTTACAAAATCGAAGATGAAAACCGACCATGAGAATCCGGACCACTCACTCGATGAACAACTCATCAGAGAGGGATTAGCGCCCGGACACTCACCGGAAGAAGCCTCGGATAACCCGAAGAAGCATCACCATCACCACTAATTCGGAGTAGGTTCGGGGCGAACCGAAAAAATTTCACACAATGAGTGAAAACTGAACCCCGTCTGTTCCAGAAGGCACAGACGGGGCGTCGGCAAATAATCGAATATCAATCGTCAACGAGCAAGGAGAAGAAATGAAGCTGACCCAACGCGAACAGGAAAAGCTGCTCATCGTGGTTGCTGCTGATGTGGCACGTCGCCGCAAGGAACGCGGCGTGAAGCTGAACTACCCAGAGTCGGTAGCCCTCATCACGGATTACCTCATGGAAGGCGCCCGCGATGGCAAGACGGTAGCGCAGCTGATGTCCGAGGGCATCCAGGTGCTTACCCGTGACGATGTCATGGAAGGCGTTCCAGAGATGATCTCTGACGTTCAGGTTGAGGCAACCTTCCCTGACGGCACCAAGCTTGTCACTGTCCACAACCCAATCCGATAAAAGGAGACTATCCATGATTCCAGGCGAGTACTTCATCACTGAAGGCAAGGTCATCCTGAACGAAGGCAGCGAGCCAATCACGCTTGAGGTGAAGAACACCGGCGACCGCCCGATCCAGGTCGGTTCCCACTTCCACTTCGCAGAGGCAAACAGCGCCCTCGAGTTCGACCGTGAAGCTGCGATGGGCAAGCGCCTCGACATCCCGTCGGGCACCGCAGCCCGTCTCGAGCCAGGCGATTCCCGCACTGTTGAGCTGATCGACTTCGGCGGCAAGCGCGAAGTTCACGGCTTCAACGGCCAGGTCAACGGCCCAGTCAAGTAAACGGATTACGAAACCTTTAAGGAAGGGAACAAAATGGCATTTGAGATGGATAGGCGTCAGTACGCCGAGCTTTACGGCCCACACACCGGTGACGGCGTCCGCCTCGCGGACACCTCGCTGATCGCACGCGTTGAGAAGAACCTGCTGAAGCCAGGCGAAGAAGTCAACTTCGGTGGCGGCAAGGTTATCCGCGACGGCATGGGTCAGAACTCCCGTGTTACTGGTGAAGAACTGATTCCGGACCTCGTCATTACCGGCCCGATCATTATTGACTACACCGGTATCTACGTTGCTGACATCGGCATCAAGGACGGCAAGATCCTCAAGATCGGCCGTGCAGGTAACCCAGATATCCAGGATGGCATCGACATCGTTGTCGGCGTCGCAACCGAGGTCATCGGCGGCGAGGGCAAGATCGTCACCGCTGGTGCAGTGGATACCCACATTCACTTCATTTCCCCAGAGCAGGTCCTGGCTGCGCTGGACAACGGCACCACCACGCTCATCGGTGGCGGCGTTGGCCCGGTTGATTCCACCAACGCAACCACCGTCTCCGCTGGTGCGACCAACATCAAGCACATGATCGAGGCTTCGGTTGACTTCCCGGTCAACGTTGGATTCCTGGGCAAGGGCCACGCGTCCGCGCTCAACCCGCTGCGTGAGCAGATCAAGGCCGGCGCTATCGGCCTGAAGATTCACGAGGACTGGGGCGCAACCGCGAACACCATCGACAACGCGCTCAAGGTCGCGGACGAGATGGACGTCCAGATCGCGATCCACACCGACACCCTCAACGAGGGTGGCTTCGTGGACAACACCATCAAGGCAATTGACGGCCGCGTCATCCACACCTTCCACACCGAGGGTGCTGGCGGCGGTCACGCGCCGGACATCATTGAGCTGGCTGGCCACTCCAACGTGCTGCCAGCGTCGACCAACCCGACGCTGCCGTACACCCACAACACGCTGGAAGAGCACCTTGACATGATCATGGTCTGCCACCACCTGAACCCGGATCTTCCGGAGGACGTGGCGTTCGCAGACTCCCGTATCCGCAAGGAGACCATCGCGGCGGAGGACGTCCTGCACGACATGGGCATCCTCTCCATCACCTCCTCTGACTCCCAGGCAATGGGCCGCGTCGGCGAGGTCGTGCTGCGCACCTGGCAGGTCGCTGACCGTATGAAGCAGCAGCGTGGTCCGCTCGAGGGTGACTCCGAGGGCAACGACAACGAGCGCATCAAGCGTTACGTGTCCAAGTACACCATCAACCCAGCGATCGCTCACGGTATCGCGCACGCAGTCGGTTCCGTTGAAGAGGGCAAGCTTGCTGACCTGGTGGTCTGGGAGCCGGCACACTTCGGCGTCAAGCCGCTGCTCGTGCTCAAGTCCGGCTACGTTGCACGCGCAGAGATGGGTGACTCCAACGCATCCATTCCGACGCCACAGCCACGTACGATGCGTTACTCCTACGCGGCATACGGCGATGCAGTTCGTCGCACCAGCGTCACCTTCCTGCCGACGGCCGCATTCGAGGCCGGCGTGCCGGATCAGCTGAACACGAACCGCAGGTTTGTTGAGGCGAAGGGCATCCGCAACCTCTCCAAGGCAGACATGAAGTACAACTCCGAGACGCCTGACATCAAGGTCGATCCGGAGACCTACGTGCTGACCGTCAACGGTGAGGAAATCCACTCCGAGCCAGCTGAAGAACTGGCTATGGCACAGCGCTACTTCCTGTTCTAAGGTGGACGTGTAGCAGAAGCGAGCGGGGGCAGCAGACGCTGCCTACGCTCGCTTTTTCTCTTTCTGCGACAAAAACTATTGAAAGGTACTTATCGTAAAATGATCGTTACTGAGATTCTCGGCAACGTGAATACAACCGAGGGTATTGATGCGTCGAACTGCGACTACGTCGTGTTCGACAACGAATCCCGCGTCAAGCGCATTCAGCGCCTGACCACCGAGCAAGGCACCGAGCTCGGCATCCGTCTCGACAACGACTTCCGCGAGTTCGTCGACGGTGACATTCTTGCCCGCGAGGGGGACAAGCTGATCGTCGCGAAAATCGCGGCTTCCGATGTCCTGGTGATCGAACCTGCAACGATCCGCGAGGCGCTCGAGGTTGCGCACGCGCTCGGTAACCGCCACCTCCAGGCACAGTTCTTCGCCGCAGGCGAGAATGCATTCGACAAGGACGTTATGGTTGTGCGGTACGACCACACCGTCGAGCACCATATCCAGCACACCGGTGTGTCCTACCACCGCGGTGAATACGTGATGCCAAAGGCGTTCCGTCATGCAGAGCACACCCACTAATCGCAGCCAGCTCGTCGTCTGGCACCTCACCGACTCCGCCCTGCCAACTGGTGGCTTTGCGCACTCCGCGGGCATGGAAACGTACCTGCAGCGTGACGTCATCCGCGACGCCGACACGTTCGCGACGTGGCTGCGCGGCTACCTGTACCAGGCCACGTTTAATGACGCCCTGGCGGCCAGGTTCGCCATCGAGCTGCAGCAGTCTGGCCTGTCGGAGGCGGAGCGCGTCGAAAAGCTCGCTGAGCTCGATGCCCTGGTGCATGCGACGCAGACGCCGAAGGAGCTGCGCGCCGCGATGCAGTCGATGGGTCGGCGCATGTCGAAGGTTGCCAAGATTGTCGACGCCAACGATGCGCTCGTCACCGAGTACGACCGCGGGCTTGCGGTCCGTGAGTACAAGGGCAACCCCGGCATCGCGTTCGGACTGGTGCTCGGCGCAGCTGGTGTGGAGGAGTACACCGCCGTTGAGGCGTACCTGATGCAGCTTGCGACCTCGATGGTGCAGAACGCCATCCGTGCGATCCCGCTCGGCCAGGACGCTGGGCAGCGACTGCTCGTCGGAGTGTATGACTGGGTATCGCGCTACGCCGCGGTGACCATGGAGCACACCATCCACGACTTGGGCGTGGCGGCGCCGGATATGGAAATCGCGCAGATGGAGCACGAGTTCCTGCATTCGCGAATGTTTATGTCTTAAACCTTGGAAGGAATGTTGAATTATGTCAGTTATTAAGATCGGTGTCGGTGGCCCTGTTGGCTCCGGCAAGACGCAGCTCATCGAGCGTATTACGCGCGCGCTTGATGGAGAGATCTCCATGGCCGCGATTACCAACGATATTTACACCACCGAGGACGCACGCATCCTCGCCCGCGACGGCGTGCTGCCAGAGGACCGCATCATCGGCGTTGAGACCGGCGGCTGCCCGCACACCGCTATTCGTGAAGACACCTCGATGAACGAGGCCGCCTACGAGGAGCTGCTGAACCGCCACCCGGACCTGGAGCTGGTGTTCATGGAGTCCGGCGGCGATAACCTGTCCGCAACGTTCTCCCCGGAGCTCGTCGACTTCTCGATTTACATTATCGACGTGGCCCAGGGCGAGAAGATCCCGCGCAAGGCAGGCCAGGGCATGATCAAGTCCGACCTGTTCGTGATCAATAAGACGGACCTCGCCCCGTACGTCGGCGCTGATCTGCAGGTCATGGCGGACGACTCGAAGAAGTTCCGCGGTGACAAGCCGTTCGTGCTGACCAACCTCAAGACCGACGAAGGCCTTGACCAGGTCATCGAGTGGATCTGTCGAGATGTGCTCATGCAAGATCTCGACACCAAGGCGTAGCTTGATGTGGGGCGAGTCAAGCGCGGTCTTCACTCACGAACCGCCGCATGAGGAAACTGGTGTACTGGAGCTTGGTATCGGCATTGGCGGTACCAAGTCCGTAGCGAAACGGCAGTACCACGAGGGTGCGTTCAAGATCATCCGCCCGCACTACCTGGATGATTCCGGGCAGGTCTACTACACCATCGCGAACCCCGGTGGGGGATACGTTGGTGGGGACGTGTACCGGATGGAAGTCGAAGTAGAGCCGGACGCGTCCGTGCTTTTGACTGACCAGTCCGCGGCGAAGGTGTACCGCACCCCGGACGACTACGTTGTACAGAACGTGGAGTTCACCCTGCACGGCAACGCCGTGATGGAGTACATCCCGGATCAGCTGATCCTGTACCGGGAGGCGGACTTCCGCCAGCAAATTACCGTCAACATGGACGCGGAGTCGCAGCTGTTCATGTCGGACATCGTCACGCCGGGCTGGTCGCCGGATGGTCGCCAGTTCCTGTACGAGCAGGCGCACCTGCGTAACGTCGTTCGTGTCGACGGCAAGCTGGCCGTCGTGGACAACGTGCGCATCGAGCCGACGAAGGAACTCTTCAACGACGTGAAGGAGTCCTTCCTGGGGCAGCACACCCACTTCGCAACGGCGATCTGCATCGACCCGAACATGACGCCGGAGCTGCTGGAGAAGGTCCGGGATGCAGTGCGCAACTCCCTGGAGGGCAAGGGCACTGCGAGCGCTTCGGTCACAGAGACCGAAGTTCCTGGCTTTGTGCTTCGCGGTGTTGCTGACTGGACGGAGGACCTGATGCGCATCATCAAGGCTGCGGCGAACGTCGTTCGCGCCGAGACGCGCGGCCAGGGGCCGATCGACCTGCGCCAGTACTAGTTACTTGCTATCGGCCGAATCCGGGCCATGTCCATGTTCGTGGGCATGGCCCGCACCTATCCAGTGCAACAGCTCGTGGATGTCATTGTCCGCGATGGCGTAATAGATGCTGCGGCCGTCTCGTTTCGAGGACACCGTGCCGTTGTTCTCCATCGCGCGTAGCGCGGCGGACGCGGTTGCGATACGAAGCTCGGTGACCTCCGCGAGCTCGGTCACGGTCAGCTTGTGCTGGCCGGCGTGGTGAATCGCAGCAAGCAGCGTCAACCGGGTCTGGTCCCCGAGGATCTTGAAAATCCCGGTCCAATGGGGGAAATCTACTGACTGAGCCACTACTGAAACCTTTCTGGAATCCTAAAATTCACTACACCGGATGGGAAATATGCAGCACCGGGATGTCCTGGCTATCTCGGTCTAGGTTACCGCTCACACCGAAAACATTCTCAAGGACCGCCGGAGTAAGCACATCGTCTGGCGCGCCGTTGCCCTTGAGCTGCTTATCGTGCAGCAGCAGGAGGCGATCGCAGTAGCGCGCGGCGAGCGCCAGGTCATGAATCGCCAGCACAATCACCGTGTTGTGTTCACGGGACAGGTGGCGAAGCATGTTCATCAGCTTGTACTGGTGATGCAGGTCGAGGTGGTTTGTCGGCTCGTCCAGCAGCATCACCTTTGAACGCTGCGCCATCGCGCGCGCAACCATGGCGCGTTGGATCTGGCCGCCGGAGAGCTCCGACATCTTCTGGTCCACGATGCCCTCGAGGTCCGCGTGACGCAGGGCGTGAAGGATAATCTCCTCGTCCTCCGGCTGGGCTTGCGCGAACGGTCCACGGCCGGCGCTGCGGCCCAGCTGGATCACCTCGCGCACGGTCAGTGGAATCTTGTCGCCAGAGTGCTGCGCAACGTAGGACAGTACGTGGACGCGCTCGGTGCGAGGGTAGTCGCGCAGCGGCTTGCCGTCGAACAGCACATCGCCTGTGAATGGGTGCACCCCGGCGATGGATTTGAGCAACGTCGACTTGCCGCAGCCGTTCGGGCCCACGAGCCCAATGACCGACGGGGCGTCGAGCTCAAACGAGATGCCGCTCAGGATGGTCGTGCCGGGGAAGCCCGTTTCGAGGTTCTTGACTTCTAACATCAGTGCTTCCTCCGCAGGATCAAGAAGAATGCCGGGACACCGATGAGCGCGGTGATCACGCCGACAGGCAGTTCTTGCGGGGCGAACAGGGCGCGGGCGATGGCGTCGGCAACTACGAGGGTGATCGCGCCGACCACCGCGGAAATCGGGATCAAGCTGGCGTGCCGCGGCCCGGAAATCATGCGCACGGCGTGCGGAACAATCAAGCCCACAAACCCGATCGCGCCGACGGACGCGACCGTGGCCGCCGTCATCAGCGACACCGCGACCAGCACCGCGTAGCGCAGCGCCACAACCGGGATACCCATCGTGGACGCGGTCGCATCACCGAGGGAGAGCGCATCCAGGTAGCGCGACATCATCCACAGTGCCACCGTGCCGATGGTGCCAACGATGAACACCGCAATCACGGTGTACCAGCGCGCGGCGCTAAGCACGCCGAGCAGCCAGAACATGATGCCGCGGGTCGACTCAGCGTTACCGGACGCGGTGACAATCAGCGAGGTCAGCGACTGGAACAGGAACCCGATCAGTACACCAGTGAGCACGACACGCGCGGCGTCGGCGGCGCTGTTGCGCAGCAGCAGCATCAACATGCCGAAGGACACGAGTGCGCCCACCGCAGCACCGGCGATGATGCCGTACTGCCAGGTGGAAAACAGGATCGCCACCACGGCACCTGTTGACGCGCCCGAGGAAATACCCAGCAGGTACGGCTCGGCCAGGTCATTATGTGTGATGGCCTGCATCGCCACGCCGGACACCGCGAGGATGCCGCCCACCATCGCAGCCATCAGGATGCGCGGGATGCGAAGCTCCGTCAGGATGGACATGCGCAGTGGGGAAGGCGCCGGGTAGGCCGGATCGAAAATGCCGCGCAGCTCAGTAAAGCTCAGGGAGCTTGAGCCAATCGGAATAGAACAAACCATCGCGAGTACCAGCAGTACTAACGCGATGGCTGAAACAGTGACGGTTTTCTTCACAGCTACTTGGTTGCTCCGTCGAAGAGGCCGTCGTCAATTGCCTTGGAGATGTTCTGCACAACTTCGTAGGAACGAGCGGAAGCCGAGGTAGCGACGCCAGGAACCACAATGTACATGTTGTTTTTGACTGCCTTCATCTCCTTGGTGCCAGGGGTGGCTTCGAGGTCAGCGACCTTCTCCTCCCACTTGTCGCCAGGCTCGCCGCGGCCAGGCAGGTCCGCGAGGATAATCACGTCCGGGTCAGCCTCAGCGACGGCCTCCCACGACACCTGTGGCCACTCCTCATTCAGGTTGGCGAATACGTTCGTCATACCGGTGCGCTCGCCCATGTTGGTCACGATCGACGGGCCGCCAGCGACGTATGGGGAACCGCCGACAGAGGAGTAGAGCAGCATGAACGTGGTGCCCTCAGGCGCCTGCTTCGCGTTCTCCAGCTCGGAGTTCTGCTTCTCGATGAGCTTCTTCGCCTCTTCTTCGCGGCCGAAGAGCTTGCCCAGGTCCTCGAGGTCCTTCGCGATCAGCTGGAAGGAGTCCTTGCCCTTGTTGTCGCCGTAGGACGGGCACTCGCTGTTCGGGTTGAAGGTGGCGACGCCCAGCTTTGCCCACTCCTCGCGGGTACCTGCGGCGTCAGCGCGCCAGTTCAGCTCGAACGGGGAGAAGATGAAGTCCGTGTCAGCGTCACGCAGCTGCTCAGAGTTCGGGACCGACGGGCTGATTTCCTTCAGGCCGTCGAGGGAGAAGTCTGCTGGGGGCAGGTCCTTCTGGTGGCCGTAGCCTGCAATCTGGTCCTTGGCGCCGAGCAGCAGCAGCGTGTCCGTTGCGCCCTGCTCGAGCGTGGTCGCACGCTGGACCGGTCCCTGAACGGTGACCTCGGTGCCACAGTTATCGATGGTGATGGCGGAGTCGGACTGTGCCTGTGGGGTTTGCTCATCCGTGGAGCTGCAGCCGGCCAGAGCCAGCCCTGCGACGAGAACAGAACCAAGAGCTGCAGAGATTGCGCGCATGGAGCTTCCTTTCAAACAATCAATTATCTGACAGAATGAGAGTAGCGTGAAACCTTAAGAAAAGCTAGAAAAACATTTATGGACGGCGAAGACGCATCACACGGTGCGGGACGCCAGTATCAAGGAACTCCTCGCCTTCGGCGACAAGGCCGAACTGCTCGTAGTAGGGGACCAGGCCAGACTGTGCCTCGACGATGAGGTCGCCCGGCCAGCGCTCGGTGAGCTGGATGCCCGTTCGCGCGATCTGCGCGCCCAGGCCTGTGCCGCGAGCGGCCGGGGCGACGACGAAACGGCCAAACTGGGAACCCGTTGCGGTGGGAAAGACGCGGGCGCAGCCCTCCAACACCGCACCGTTCCACGCGAGCAGGTGCAGCGTGTCCGGGTGCGTGTCCTGCTCGTCGAGCTCACGGTAAGGGCAGCGCTGCTCGGCGACGAAGACGTCGACGCGGAGCTTGAATAGTTCGAACGCCTCGAGCGAGGTGAGCTCCGAAAGCGGTGCTACTTGGATTCGGTGTGCGCTCATTGCGGGAGGGCCTTTCCGGTCGCAGGGCCTGAGTATGGTTCGATGCGGCGCGTCGGGCCGTATGAGAGGCGGCGGTGCAGCGACTCGAACGGGCCCTGCTTGCCCATGCGCTCAAGCAGGGCCGCGAGCGCCACCGACAACAGCCACACCGCGGTCCCGAGCAATATCGGGCGGAGCTCCCCGAGGCCCGGCAGCCACGAGTAGCCGATCAGTACCGCGGTCGGAAGCAACACGAACGTCTGCAGAAGGTAGCCGGACATGGAGCGCTTGCCCAGGGTGATCATCGGCAACGTCCAGCGCGGTGGCTGCTGGTTCCAGTGCTGCGTTGCCAGCGCGAACGCAGCCAAGATGCCTGGTCCGGTGAGCATCCCGAAGCTCTGGTTCAAAATTGACCAAAATGCCGCTGTCGACGCAGGCAGGATACCCAGCTGTGCAAGCCCAAGTGGGATGCCGATCGCAACAACGACAGCGACGGCCACCGCTACCCAAATCCACAGCGTCCGCGCGTGTTCCTTCACGTCAGTGAGCACGCCGTCACGCGCCCACGCAAAACCAATCAGGGAAAGCGCGCCCAGCTGGATCACAACGAGGGGCTGCGAGAAAAACATGTAGATCGCGAACTCTTGGTTCCCGGCAAAGTACGTGGCAAAGGAGCTAGCATCCGGTGCCGGCGTTGCAAGGTCCAGGGGTGTTCCATAGAAAAACACCGCAACCAGCGAGTACACAATGCACGACAGTCCCAGAATGATGCCTGCAATGACGTAGAGCACCCCCGAGCGCACGCGCAGGAACAGCGCCATCAGCACACCTATAAGCCCGTAGGTCAACATGATGTCGCCGCTAAACAGCAGCCACATGTGTGCCAGTCCAAAGAGCGCGAGCATCCCGTAGCGCTTCGCCAGCACGCGCCGGGCAGCACCTGCCGGGTACCCTTTGCGTGCCAGACTCGCCGCGACCAGACCGAAGCCGAAGCCGAGGAGCGTTGAGAACATCGGCAGGCCACGGACGTGCACGAACATCGCCGCGAAGACCGTCGCGGCTTGGTCAGCCGCCGTGCCTGGGTGCTCGCCTGTCACGGTTGTGCTTAAAGGAGTGAGCCAGTACGAAATCGCGTTGGCTACGGCGATGCCGAGCAGCGCCAAACCCCGTGCGATATCCGGGACGACGAGCCGTGTACGTTGCTGTTGCTCTACGGTACGCATGCAACGAAAGCGTACGGCAGGCCTACCCTCGCATCAACCACGGAGACGTAGAGACCAAGATGGCCTGGATACTGCGGTCAAGCACCGGCTGCAGGTCAGGGGCGAAGTACGGCGAGTGGTTCGAAGGGGCGCCGTCGATATCTTTGACACTGCCCAAGAACCAGTAGAAGTACGGAGCGCCGAACGCGTTGCCAATCGTGGGGAAGTCCTCGGAGCCGGAGAGCCTGCCGAAGTCGCCCACCTCGTCGAAGTTCTTCCGGAATGCGGTCATGACGGTGTCGGCCGTCGCTTCGTCGTTGTGGAACTCCGGTGCACCGCCGATGCGCTCGAACGCGGGCGGTTTTGGCGTGCCAGCGGCCTCGCACTCTGCACGAACGATCCGTTTGATCGAGGCGTTGAGTTTCTCCGAAAGATCGGAAGTAAACGCGCGGGTGGAGACGGAAATCTCCGCGGTGGCGGCAATCGTGTTCGCGGAGTTACCCGCGTGGACCGCGCCAACCGTGACTACGGCCATGTCCTGCGGGTTTACCTCGCGCGCAACGATCGTCTGCAACCGGGTGATGATGCTCGCCGCGATCACCACCGGGTCGATGCCGTTGTGCGGTTGCGAGCCGTGAGCCCCCTGCCCGTGAATGGTGATCTTCGTTTGTTCAGCAGCCGCAAACACTGGCCCTGGTAGTGCGCCGAGGCCGTAGTTCGGCAGCATCGGTCCTACGTGCTGGCCAAGCACTACCTCGGGGGTAGGGACCTTCGTGGCTAGCCCCGCGTCGGCCATGTCCTGGGCGCCAGCGCCGGTCTCCTCGCCAGGCTGGAAGATGGCAAGGAAGGTGCCGCTCCACGCGTCGGTATTTTCCTGCAGCAGGCGAACCGCACCCAACAGTGCGGTCGTGTGAATGTCGTGGCCGCAGGCGTGCATGATGCCCAGCTCCGGGGATGCCGAGTACTCAAGCCCGGTTTCTTCCTTGATTGGGAGGGCGTCGAAGTCGGCGCGGAAACCGACAGTTGGGCCGTCGCCGTTTCGCACGACGCCCACGAGCCCCGTTTTGCCGACGGGCACCACCTCGACGCCGAGCGCCTCCAGCTCCTCCTGAATGCGAGCGGAGGTAGCAAACTCCTGCATGGATAGTTCGGGGTTCTGGTGGAACCACTTGTACAAATTCTCTAGCTCACCGCGGTGAGCTTCCAGGCTTTGTAGGAACGGCGTGAACTTTTCTTCTAGGCGCATGGCTTGAGCATAGTTCCGCACCCACACCTTTTTGTGTTGGTTGCCGTGCCGATGGGGCAAATTAGGGCAAAAGGTGGCATTGTGTACTCAAGAAACGTCTGTGGTTGGAGTGGAAGGGTGCCTATGTTGCTTCGCCGAGTGTGTGCGCTCGTTGCTGGGGTTGGAATCGCGGTCGCAGGGGTGGGGCTCGCGCCACCGGCAATAGCGCAGGTGCGCTCGGAGTACGAGGGCAACGTCGACCCAAACTATGTCTGGCGTAGCGACGCCGCTTCGAAGCTACTCGCCGGAAAACCTTGGACCGACTACGTGCTGCACCGCGTGCCCGGTTCCTTCCACGACGCCCCGCGGATTCCGGAGGCCTCGAACCAGGCGCTCACTCGGGGAAATTCCCTCTACGGGCCCAGCACCCCGATTTACGTGAAGCGCACCAATGGCACCGAATCAATGTGCACCGTCGCCGTGGCGGGCCACGACGATAAAGGGCACAAGTACGCGCTGACCGCCGGGCACTGCGGTGAAGTTGGCGACGCCGTCACCTCCGCCGACTCCTGGCAAGTCGGGCCTTCCGGCACCATCGTGGAGGTCAACCGGGACCTCGACTACGCACTGATCGAGCTGGGCTCGAACGCGGAGGTCACACGCTCCTACAACGGCGTCCACATCAACCACCTCGGCAGCAAGCCGATCAAGCCCGGCAACGTGGTGTGCAAGCAGGGCGTGGCCTCCGGCAGGACGTGCGGCGTGACGCTGCACGACTGGGAGTCCATGAACATCTCCCACACCTGCGCCATGCAGGGTGATTCGGGCGCACCCGTAGTGGTGGGCGACCGCCTCGTCGGCATCCTGAACGGCGGGGTGCTCCCATCGCCGTTCGATGTCTCGTGCCACAGCCCGCTGCAGGGCGTGATTCACGCGCCGACGGGCGCGGTCCGGCTGGACGCGGTGCTGTCCACGCTGGACAACGGCTTCCGCCTGCCCTAAGGCTTCAAGCGCTTGAAGTTTCTTAGACGCCGATTACCTTCCGGGCGGCGTCGTGCAGCAGCCCGTTCGTGGCGATCGCGTCGCCGCCGTGCGGTCCAGGCTCACCGTTGAGTGAGCTAAACGTGCCACCGGCCTCCGTGACCAGGACAGACAGAGCAGCGAGGTCCCACACAGAAACCTCCGGTTCTGCCGCGATGTCGACGGCGCCCTCGGCCACCAGGCAGTAGCCGAAGAAATCCCCGTAGCCGCGCAGGCGCCAGGTGCGCTCAGTGAGTGCGATGAAGTTCTCCTGCAGGCCACGTGCCTTCCAGCCCTCAAGCGAAGACATCGCCAGGGAGGCATCCGCAAGCTCGCTCACATGGGAGACCTCGAGGCGCTTCAGGCTGCCCTTGTTAAACGTCCGCCACGCGCCCGAGCCTTGGGCCGCGTACCAGCGGCGCGCAAGCGCTGGGGCAGAGACGACGCCTAGGACTGGTTGGCCGTCGACAAGCAGTGAAATCAACGTCGCCCACACGGGAACGCCGCGAACGAAGTTCTTCGTGCCATCAATTGGGTCGATGACCCACTGGCGGCCCTCGAAGACGGTCTCGCCGCCGAATTCCTCACCAACGATCGAGTCGCCCGGGCGGGCCTCGGCGAGGCGAGCACGCAGCACCTCCTCGACAGCGACATCGGCGTCAGAAACCGGGGTCATATCCGGCTTTGATTTCACCTTCAGGTCGGACGCTTCGAAGCGGTCGAGCGTAATCGCGTCGGCAGCATCCGCAAGCTCTAGTGCAAGTGCCAGGTCATCGTCATAAAGATTCGTCATGCTCAGTAAGCCTAGCTTCAATGTCCGACACAATTTGTGGATTTCCAGCAACACACCAGGTCACCCCGCCCGCAGGCACCTTCTTTGCCACGCCCCCAACGGCCTCAATGAGCGCCTTGCCCGGCAGCCAATCCCAGTCAGCGACGGAGTGCTGCAGCCAGCCGCCCAACTGGCCACTAGCGATATTTGAAAGGTCGACGGAGCCCGCGCCCCACATACGGATCGTCGCCGCATCGCGCACCGCGCGCAACCACGTATTTCGGATGGCGTCATCCCGCATGAACGTCGGGTGCAGGTAGGTGACCAGGCCCTGCGAGGGAAGCGACGCCGGTGCAAGGTCGGGCAGTGGCTCGCCGTTGCGCGTCGCAACGCCGTCGTGGGCAAGCCACGTGGTTTTCATCGCCGGGCGGTGCACCGCGCCAATCAGGATGCGCGCCGGGTCCGAGGGGTCGCCCTCTACCAGCGCGAGCGCCGAGCAGAAGTAGTCCGATCCCTGCGTGAAGTTAAACGTGCCATCAACCGGGTCAATCACCCACGTCCGTGAGGAATCGCCATGTTTGGAAGCACCCTCTTCGCCGAGGACGCCGTCGTGTGGGCGCAGCTCGGCGAGCGTTTCTGCGACGAATCGTTCCGCGGCACGGTCCGCCTCCGTCACCACGTCGGAAATTGAGGTCTTGTAATCCGTTGAAAGGCCTTCCTCCCGCATCCGCAGCGCAAGCGAGCCAGCATGCTCAACCAGCGCGGCGGCCAGTGTTGCGTCATCAGAGTCGCGATGTTGCTCAATGAAAGAAGTCATGTACCCATTATGGGGCTGTGCGCGCGATTTGTGGAGCGTCGTCTAGACTTCGACGGTATGCAACCGGAGACGCTCGCTCGAATCAAATGTATTGACGCCACGTTGACCACCATCGAAAAAGTCATGGACCTCGACGAAATGGCCCTGCGCATCAAAGAACTCGAGCAGCAAGCCGGCGACCCGAGCCTCTGGGACGACCCCGCCCACGCGCAGCAGGTCACCTCGGAGCTCTCCAGCGTCCAGGCTCGCCTGAAGAAAGTCACGAGCTTGCGCTCGCGTATCGACGACCTCCCCGTCATGTACGAACTCGCCGAAGAGGAAGGCGATCCTTCGCTCGCCGACGATGAGCTCGACGCCGTCGAAGCGGACGTCGATTCCCTGGAAGTGCAGACGATGCTGTCGGGCGAGTACGACGAGCGCGAGGCCGTCGTCAACATCCGCTCCGGCGCCGGCGGTGTTGATGCTGCTGACTGGGCCGAGATGCTCATGCGCATGTACATCCGCTGGGCAGAGAAGCACGGCCACAAGGTGGACGTGTACGACATTTCGTATGCAGAAGAGGCCGGGATTAAGTCGGCGACCTTCGTGGTGCACGGGGAATATATGTACGGTCAGCTTTCTGTCGAACAGGGCGCGCACCGCCTGGTGCGCATCTCGCCGTTCGATAACCAGGCGCGACGCCAGACCTCGTTCGCTGAGGTAGAAGTGCTGCCGGTGGTCGAACACACCGACTCGATTGAAATCCCCGATAGCGAGATTCGCGTGGATGTCTACCGCTCCTCGGGTCCCGGCGGGCAGTCGGTGAACACCACAGACTCGGCGGTGCGCATCACGCACATCCCAACCGGCATCGTGGTGACCTGCCAGAACGAGAAATCTCAGATCCAGAACAAGGCGTCCGCGCTCAACGTGCTGCAGTCCAAGCTCCTGGAGAAGAAACGCATGGAAGAAAAGGCTGAGATGGACGCCCTGGGTGCCGGCGGCAACGCAAGCTGGGGCAACCAGATGCGCTCCTATGTGCTGCACCCGTACCAGATGGTGAAGGACCTGCGCACGAACTACGAGGTAGGCGACCCGCAGAAGGTGCTCGACGGCGACATCGACGGCTTCCTGGAGGCCGGTATCCGCTGGCGCATGGGACAACTCCAGTCACAGGAGTAACAGAAGAAGTAGTAGTGTGTAGCGGGTGATCACTTTTTCCAACGTGACGAAGGTCTACCCGACGTCCACACGCCCAGCACTCGACGATGTCTCATTCGAAATTGCCGACGGCGACTTCGTCTTCCTCATCGGCCCGTCCGGGTCCGGCAAGTCGACGTTGCTTCAGCTGATGATCCGTGAGGAAAACCTGACCTCGGGGGATATCTACTTCGACGACTTCCACGTCAACGCATTAAAGGGCAGCAACGTAAACCTGCTGCGTCAGTCCATCGGCTACGTCTTCCAGGACTTCAGGCTGCTGCCCAAGCTAAACGTCTACGACAACGTAGCGTTCGCGCTCGAGGTGATCGGTAAGAAGAAGCAGCGCATCGCAAAGCTGGTGCCGGAGGCCCTTGAACTGGTCGGCCTCGATGCGAAAGCGAACCGTATGCCACACGAACTGTCAGGCGGTGAGCAGCAACGCGTCGCAATCGCGCGAGCGTTCGTCGATAAGCCCCCACTCGTCCTCGCCGACGAGCCCACGGGCAACCTCGACCCGGGAACCTCCGACGAGATCATGGCGCTACTCGCGCGCATCAACCGCCTTGGCACCACCGTTGTGATGTCCACCCACAACGCACGCGCCGTCAACGAGATGCGCCAGCGCGTCATGGAACTGCACCTGGGCAAACTTGTTCGCGACGACGCCAACGGCGTCTACGGAACCGTGAGGGGATAAGCATGAACTGGAACTTCATTTTCCGCGAAGGCCTCCGCGGCCTCGGGCGCAACTTCACCATGACCATCGCGCTCATCATCACCACCGCACTCTCACTCGTGTTGGTTGGTGCCGGCATCCTCATCTCGCAGGCGACGAGCGCGACCAAGGACCTCTACCTCGACCGCGTCGAAGTCATGGTGGAGCTCGACGAGACCATCTCCGCTGAGGACAGCGACTGCTCCTCCGAGGCCTGCCGCGAGGTCCGCGACACCCTGCAAGCCAACGACCGCGTCGAGCAGGTGACCTTCCGTTCCCGCGAGCAGTCCTACGAACGCTTCGTAGAGCTCTTCCAGGACTCCGAGCCGGACCTCGTGCGCGAAACCTCCCCGGACGCGCTACCGGCCGCGCTGCACGTGCGCCTCAAGGACCCGTCCGACATCGCACCTATCGACGCAATCCGTGACATGCCGCAGGTTGCCATGGTCAGCGACCAGGCCGACACCGTACGCGAGGCCGCCGGCACCATGGACACCTTCCGCAACGTGACCTTCGTCGTCGCCGCGGCGCAGGCACTGGCATCGCTGTTCCTGATCGTGAACATGGTCCAGCTCGCCGCGTACAACCGCCGCGAGCAGATCGCCATTATGCGCATGGTGGGTGCATCCCGCTGGTTCACCCAGGCCCCATTCGTGCTGGAAGCGGTGCTCTCCGTGCTGATCGGTGCAGTACTTGCCACCGTGTTGGCGTGGGTGGGGAAGCGCTCGCTCGTCGACCCGATCCTCGGTGACCTCTACGCCTCCCAACTCGTCGCCCGCGTTCCGGACTCCGCCGTCATGACAGTGATGCCGCTTGTCGGACTCGGGGCCGTCGTCATCGGCGCCCTCGCAGCTCAGGTGGCACTGCGCAGCTACGTGCGGAAGTAGTAGGGTGGAACGCCTATGGGTAAAAAGAAGAAACAAAAGCTGAGCAACACCGGGGTCCTCGCGACTAACCGGAAAGCGCGCCACGACTACAACATCCTGGACACCTGGGAGACCGGCATCGTGCTCGTCGGCACCGAGATCAAGTCGCTGCGCGAAGGCAAGGTGTCCTTAGTCGAGGCGTTCGCCACCATCGACAACGGCGAGGTCTGGCTGCGCAACATGCACATCCCGGAGTACTCGAAGGGGCACTGGACGAACCACCCTCCACGCCGGACCCGCAAGCTGCTCATGCACCGCCGCGAAATCGACTCTCTGCAGGGCAAGCTTCGCGATGGCAACCGCACCCTCATCCCGCTCTCGCTCTACCTCAAGGACGGCCGCGCGAAAGTGGAGCTCGGCCTGGGGCAGGGTAAGCAGGACTATGACAAGCGCCAAGCCATCAAACGCCGCACTGAGGACCGCGAAATCGCCCGCGACCTCGGCCGGAAGTTCAAAGGCATCAAAGCCTAAGGAGGATTCACGATGAAGCACGCACTCGTCACCGGGGCATCCCGCGGAATCGGCCGCGCGATCGCAGAGGAACTCGGCCGCGACCACCACATCTACGTCGGCGCCTCCCGCGACGCCTCCGAGGTTGTCAGCGCACTGCCCAGCGCGGAGCCCTTCGAGGTTGACCTGACGGACAGCGCTGCGGTGGCGAAGGCGGCGTCGAACATTGAAGAGCTCGACGTGCTCGTGCTCGCCGCAGGCGTCATGACGCCCGCCCGCCTCACCGACCTTTCCGAAGCCGACCTGCGCCGCACCATGGAAGTCAACGTGATCGCGCCGATGCTGCTGACGAAAGCGCTCTTGCCCGCGCTGCGACGCAGCAACGGCCTCATCTTGACCATCAACTCCGGCGCCGGCTTCTTTGGTATCGACGGCAACTCCGCCTACTGCGCCTCCAAATTCGGCCTGCGCGGCTTCACCGACTCCCTCCGCCTGGAGGAAGCCGGAGCCGTGCGCGTGACCTCCCTACACCCAGGGCGCACCGACACCGACATGCTCCACGGCGACACAAACGGTCCGAAGATGACGCCACAGTCCGTGGCGAAAGCTGCACGCCTCGCCGTCGACGCCGGCCCGGATGCCGTGGTCGAATTCCTGCGCATCACCCCAACCGCCTAAGTCGGGGCCCTTGCGCGGGAGCGCGATTGTCGGCTACAGTGGTGCTCCTACGGTTCCCGTAGTACGAGGGGTCGATTCTGGTTTCGACTTCATCGACTAAGCCAGGGGAAGCGTGCCGGTGCAGGCTAGAGACCACCGTAAGCGTCGTAGCAACCAATAAACGCAGAGAAGAACTCTCAGCGTGACTACGCCCTCGCTGCCTAATTAGAAAGGTTCAGCGACCTGCGTGTCCGTCAGGCCGGGGATGCCCCCGACCCGGTACCTGGCGTCGACTTAGGGGGCTTGCCTTCCGGCCCTGTCAGTGGGGCCTCGGAAGGGACATTTTTCACTGACTGGGCCCGTCATCCGGACATGTTTGCCTGATCCGGAGGGCCGAGCAGAGGCAGTGCGCGAACTGCGCACGGAGAAGCCCTGGCGCGGTGGTGAAGGACCCGGGTTCAATTCCCGGCGGCTCCACTGACCCTCTACTTGTTTAAGCAGGTAGAGGGTCATTTTCTTCATATCTTGCCGAGGCTATTCCGGCTTAAGGGACATTTTGTGTGTTTTTACGGCGTGTCGCGATAAGGGACATTTTGTGTGTGTTTAGCTGCGTCCAGCCCACCCTTTTCTCACGCCTAAGCTGGGGTTCCACTGATGATCAATGCCGGTATCGAATTCTTTCGGCCCGTCGACCTCTTCCCGTCGACCTACTCCGGTATACCAACGCAGATCAGCGCAAAATCAGCAGAATAACCCCCAAACCATCCAAATCGCGCTGACCTGGGTTAGTCGACGCAATGAGGTCGACCGGAACGCCCGATACCTCGACGCGACCAGAATCGTGCACGTCAAGGGCTTTGCTCGTCCCCTGGCTA
>NZ_KV789233.1:50306-56342 GCF_001807505.1 Corynebacterium sp. HMSC08D02
GGCTATATGCGACCGCCCAACGCACAGGCGGCTGATTCTAGTCCCCTAGAGCCTTCGATCTCGCTGGGGTCCCTGCGCTACCAGCAGACTCCATACCACACTCCAGACATCATTCGGTGTCGATTTCTCAAAACGGGCGAATGGAACTGTTTTGAAAACCATATCTGGTTGTTGGCCGAGGTCATCCCAGGAAACCAGATAGATTTATACACACAAAATGTCCCTTAAGCCGCTATTCCATCGGCTTCAGGTTGCATACCTGGTGCTCGGTAGACCGAGCTTGTTACGCTTCAGTGTGACTGTCCCTAAGGAATGGATCGGGTTCTAGTGTGAGTCTTCCAAAGGTCCTGTGGATTTGTGTTGGTATTGCGACGGTGATCTTGGCCACCAGAAGCGGGATCCCGTGGGAGCTGACTGTTGTCCTCTGCTTCGTTACCGCCGTAGTGACGGTAAGGCTCGTTGCTTCAGGTTCTGAACCGTCATTCGCACGGGTGGCCATCGGCGCACTTACGATGTGCGCGGTTGCTGGCATTTTCTTACCGCTGGTTCTTCCGCTCGCATATGTCGGATACGTTGCATGGACTTGGTTTTCGATTGTGGGCGATTGTGAAGGAGAGTAACTACAAGTTGAGGGTCTGGGTATGACCCAAATTTCGGCCAACCGTTAGAGAAAGCAGATGACGCGTACAGTGGCGCCCATGACTGAAACGACGACTGCACGCAAGAACGTTCTGTACATCGGTGGCCATGGCAAGGTGGGGCTGTTGGCAGCGCCAAAGCTTGTCGCCGCTGGCCATACTGTCCATTCCCTCATACGCAACCCCGACCAGGCTGCCGATATTGAAGCGCTCGGAGCTACCCCTGTCTTGCGGGACCTAACCGAGATCTCCGTTGAGGACTGGGCTGAGCTCCTTGCCCAGTATGACGTCGCCGTGTGGGGCGCCGGCAACGGTGGACGCGCTGGTGCCGAAGTGACGTGGGCAGTCGACCGCGACGCCGCCCTGGCCTCCATCGCTGGGCTAGAGAAACTGGCTGCGGAGGGGAAGCGAGCACCGGCTTACGTGATGATCTCCTATGTCGGCGCCACTGAGAACACGACTGACCCGTCGGATGAGTCGTGGTATGCGTATGTCGAGTCGAAGAAGGCCGTCGATAAGAAGCTGAATTCGACGGACCTCAACTACCTCATCCTCGGCCCAGCGGCGCTCACCGAAGAGCCTGCTGGGGGCATTACTGTGCTGGACCACGATACTGAGCGTACCGGCACCATGACTACCTCCCGGGAGCTTGTCGCGGATGTGGTTACCGAGGTCGTCGGTCGTGAGCATTTCCCGGCGTCGCCGTTGGAGTTCATTGACGGTGAGGGCAGCGTCAAAGACATCTAGAGGCCAGAGCCCCAAGTGAAAGGTAAAGCGTGATGAGCGAGCCAGTTGAACACGGGTGAAGATTTGCTCGAATACGTGGTGAGTATTGGCCCTATAATGTGAAGCTGGTTTCGGAAGATGAAGCGGATATTGAACTTGCCGATATGGTTGGTGCTCCGTGGGACTCGTTCACCGAAGAGTAAAGCACATAGCTAGTTGTAGCCGTCACTGTGAGTGGCGGCTTTTGGCTTGGAGGGGATCTCACGTTTATTGACGATCGGTAGAATCTCTTCCGTTCCCCTCAGTGACGTTACGCCTTGTCTGTGTACAGGTGGCGGGAGAATGCTGAAAGAGCTGCGGCAGCGCCTATGGCAATCGTCCAGGCCCAGCCGGTCGCCAGATATGCAAGGGTAGTGCCGAGGATGTAGATGGCTGAGTTGTTGAGTGGTGAGTTCATCGGGAAGCATCCTTTCGCACGAGCGCGACTGTGTCCCAGGTGAGGGCGACAACCGCGACCGCAAGCAGGATCCATACGATGGGACTGCTAGGGGCAACGATGTAGGCGAGAAAGAATGCCAAGACTGCGATTGTGGACATTTGAGGTCCTCCTGTCGTACTGACGCGGTGAGATCCAGTGCTCTGAGTATTCTGTCACAGCTAAGGGGTGCTTGCACCAGATGGGCCTGCGGTCAATGGCTGGTTCGATCCGATCTAAGCTGCGTAGATGCAAGACGCGGGGGTAAGAAGAGGGGGACGCCGATAATTACTTTCTTCTCTAAGCCTTGCCTAACTCTCATGGGTGATTTAGGCTGAGTGAGGTAACCCTACCCTTGGATATGAGTAGCAAGGATACTTTTCAACATGATTCGTTTTTCACGTAAGACCATCGTGGCTGTTGCAGCCGCCGCAGCGATGACGCTGACCGCCTGCTCTGAAGCAGAGTCGAACAACGCGTCCACTTCGGAGACCCAGGCTAGCGCCTCCGCTACGACGACTGCCGCGGAAAACGGCACCGTGACCGTGACCGACAACTATGGCGAAAAGACTGTGCCGACTCCGCCGAAGCGCGTCGTTGCGCTCGACAACCGCACCTTCGAGCTCCTGGACTCCTGGGGTGTGAAGCCGGTTGCGGCGCCAAAGAAGTTGGTTTCGAAAGATGTTCCGGGCCTGCGAGACAATGACGATATTGCGGACATCGGCAATCACAAGGAGCCGAATCTGGAGATCATCGTTGCAGCTGACCCGGACGTAATCATCTCGGGCCAGCGTTTTGAAAAGTACGACGACGAGATTCAGAAACTTGTTCCAAACGCAGTACTCGTCGACTTCGAACCACGTGACGATGAACCCTTCGACCGTGAGTTGATCCGTCAGACCCTCGAGCTCGGCGAAATCTTCGGTAAGCAGGCTGAAGCGGAGAAAACCGTCGAAGACTTCACCAAGGCAGTACAGCGTGCTCGCGACGCATACGACCCAGCGCAGACCGTGATGGCTGTCAACGTTTCTGGTGGGGAAATCGGATATGTTGCGCCGGGCATCGGCCGCACCTTTGGCCCCCTCTTTGACCTCATCGGTTTCACTCCGGCGCTGAAGGTAGAAAACGCCTCGAGCGACCACAAGGGTGACGATATTTCTGTTGAGGCTATCGCCGACTCCAACCCAGATTGGATCTTCGCCCTTGACCGCGACGCGGCCATTAAGAAGGAAGGGGAGTCCCCGGCTGCTCTGAGCGTGCTGAGCGACTCTGCCGCACTGCAGAATGTCACCGCAGTCAAGGAGAACCACATCTATGTGGCTCCGCAGGACACCTACATCAACGAGTCCATCCTGACCTACACCGAAATCCTGAACGGCATTGCTGACCAGCTGGAGGCCGCCAAGTAATGGCGCAACCGGGTACGCGCACCCACCCCAAACTTCTTAACTGGAAGCTTGGGGTGGGTCTCGTCATTGTGATCGTGCTGCTGGCCTTGTCCTTATTGGTTGGCCAGTACGACGTTTTTCGATCAAGCGACGGCTGGGACATGTTCAAAACCACCCGCGTTCCGCGCACTATCGCGCTGGTGCTTGCTGGCGCCGCGATGGCGATGAGCGGTCTGATCATGCAGATGCTCACGCAGAACCGCTTCGTCGAGCCCACCACGACGGGTACCACCGAGTGGGCTGGCCTGGGCTTGCTGGCGTCGTACGTATTTTTGCCCGACGGCACGATCCTGCAGCGCATGATCATTTCCGTCACCTTCGCATTCATCGGGACGATGGTCTTCTTTGCGTTCCTTCGGAGGGTGACGCTGCGCTCGAGCCTGATCGTCCCGATCGTCGGCATCATGCTCGGCGCCGTTGTCAGCGCATTCTCCACGTTTTGGGCGCTTCAAACTGACCTGCTTCAGTCGCTCGGGATTTGGTTCGCTGGCTCGTTTACCTCAGTGATTTCCGGGCAGTACGAGGTACTCTGGATCGTCGTCGCGGTCGTGATTGCCGTGTTCTTCTACGCCGACCGCCTTACGGCCGCCGGCCTGGGGGAGGACGTCGCCACGAACATTGGCCTTAACTACGGCCGCATCATCTTGGTCGGAACGAGCCTCGTTGCGGTCGCAGCGGGCGTCGTGACGGTGGTCGTCGGCAATCTTCCTTTTCTTGGGCTCATTGTTCCCAACATTGTTTCCATGATGCGTGGCGACGACCTCCGCTCCAACCTTCCGTGGGTCTGCCTCCTTGGCGTCGGCATCGTCACCGTGTGCGACTTGCTGGCCCGCACGATCATCGCCCCGTTCGAGATCCCGGTGTCCGTCATCTTGGGCATCATCGGTGCGGTGGTTTTCGTCTTCTTGATCGTGAGGCAGAGTCGCCGTGCCTAAACAGCTTATCGACGCCCGCTTCGTCGGAGCCTTCCAATCCACCAAGAGCAAAACCCGCTACTGGATAATTCTTGCGTGCCTTATCATCGCCGCCGTAGGGTTTACTGCCGGTCTGTTGGCGTACGGCAACCCCACGGACTTCGGCACCACCGGATACTGGCTGATTGCGAAGCGCCGTTTGAACTCGGTTATCGCGATGGCGATTGTGGCGCTGTGCCAGGCGGTGGCGACCGTTTCGTTCCAAACGGTGACGAACAACCGCATCATTACGCCGTCCATCATGGGTTTTGAAGCCCTCTACGTGTCGATTCACACCTCGACCGTGTTCTTCCTCGGTGCCGCTGGCCTGAACAATGGATATACGCTCCAGATGTTCGTGCTGCAGCTAGTGCTCATGGTTGGCCTGAGCCTTGTGCTGTACGCGTGGCTGTTGTCCGGAAAGCACGCAAATATGCACGCGATGCTGCTGGTCGGCATCGTGATCGGTGGCGGACTCGGCAGCGTGTCGACGTTCATGCAGCGCCTCCTCACACCAAGCGAGTTCGACGTCCTCACCGCGCGGTTGTTTGGCTCCGTCAACAACGCGGATCCTGAGTACTATCCGGTCGCTATCCCACTCGCGGTCGGCGCCACAGCACTACTGGTCTTCAATTCACGCCACCTCAACGTCCTCGCACTCGGCAGAGATGTCACCGTGAACCTCGGCGTTAGCCACCGATTCCACTCGATCTTCACATTGGTGCTGGTCTCCATCTTGATGGCGGTCTCGACCGCGCTCGTCGGGCCGATGACGTTCCTGGGGTTCCTCGTAGCGACGCTCGCGTACCAATTCTGCGATACCTACGACCACCGTTACATCTTCCCAATGGCAGTACTGCTGGGATTCTGCGTACTCAGTGGCGCCTACTTCATCATGAACCACGTGTTTTATGCGCAGGGCGTCGTGTCAATCATCATTGAGCTCGTCGGTGGCATCACCTTTTTGGCAGTCATCTTGAAGAAGGGACGCTTATGATCACGCTGAAAGAAGTCCGCAAAGACTACGGCGACGACGTCAAAATCGGACCCGTCAATATCGAGATTCCCGCTGGTGGCATCACCGCGCTCGTTGGACCGAACGGTGCGGGCAAGTCGACGCTCCTCACGATGATTGGGCGTCTCTTAGCTATCGACTCCGGCACCGTCGAAATCGGCCGTATGGACGTCACCAGCGCTAAATCAAAAGATCTCGCAAAGATCATCTCGATCTTGCGTCAGGAGAACCACTTTGTGACGCGCCTGACGGTGCGCCAGCTCGTCGGCTTCGGGCGCTTCCCGTACAGCCATGGACGTCTCACTCCCGAGGACGAGCAGATCATCTCGAAGTACATCGACTTCCTTGGTCTCCACGAACTCGAAAACCGTTACCTGGATCAGCTCTCAGGAGGGCAGCGTCAGCGCGCTTACGTTGCGATGGTGCTCTGCCAGGAAACTGACTATGTTCTTCTCGACGAACCACTAAACAATCTCGACATTGCACACTCGGTGGAAATGATGAAGCACCTGTACTCCGCCGCGAGGGACTTCGGGCGGACCATCATCATCGTGCTGCACGACATCAACTTCGCAGCGAAGTACGCCGACTACATCTGCGCCACCAAGGATGGTCAGATCGCCGCGTTTGGGACTCCGCGCGAAATCATGAACGACGAGTTGCTCACGCAAATCTTCAACACGCCCGTGCATGTAATTGAGGGCCCGGATGGGCCACTCGCTACATATCACTAAAACGCTCGTTACGCAGGCGATTTGTGTTGTTTGTTGGTTCGTGGTTA
>NZ_KV789234.1:0-2745 GCF_001807505.1 Corynebacterium sp. HMSC08D02
GAGGGTGCGCACCAAATTCCTACATCGGGTTTGTCCGACCTGGGTTTTTGTAAATCCGCTCGCTGAAAACCCGGAATCTGGTGCGGAGATACAAGGCTTGGGGGAACGTTCTTCGTAGACAGACGACGCGACCTGGGGAAACGCAAGTGCTGGTCGACGGGAACAGGCCTGAAACGCCAAATGGTTCCCGGGCGCGGGAACTATTTCAAGGATGCTGATTGATTGGCAGTCCCAGTTGAGTCGTGGATAGGCGGGTCGCCTCGTGGGGGCGTCGTGCTCAAGAAGTGAGGACACTGAGGGGTTGTTGAAGTGCTTGATCTGATGAATGTGTAGCGCAAGCCTGGGATGGAGAGGGTCTGGTCTTCATATCGCTGAATGTCCGTAAATGTTATGTTTACTACATCAATGCTGTAGTAAACATAGCTTCCTAGTGTTGTATTTGATATGTTTGCTACATGAAGCTTTCTGAAGCTCAGACTATCTTGGCAGCGTATTCCTATCTGCAACATGGATTGGTTACCTCTGCCCAAGCGGCAAGGGAGGGGATTGATACCACGACGATGACACGATTGGCACAGGGGGATTACATACGTCGTATCCGTCGAGGTGTGTACATCCTTTCTAGTGTGGCGGAAGATTCACTGACGGAGATCCGGGCGGCATGGTTGTCGACCAGGCCGGGGATTCTCGCTGAGGAACGTCTCCACGCAGAAAACCCGATCGTTGTCTCCCATGTCTCGGCTGCCAGCGTGCTTGAATTGGGTGATATCACCCCGGCAACGCATACTTTTACGTCCTCGAAACGGAAGCAATCATCCGCGACTGACATGTCTCATCGCACTGCTGATCTTCAGGATGAGGACTGGATGATAGTTCGTGGCCTTCCAGTGACGACCGTGGCGCGTACGATCCGCGACCTGGCGAAAGATCGCCTTGATGGGGACCAGCTTTACCACGTAATTGCGGACGGAATTCACGAACGGCGTCTTAGCCCCTCGGAGGTTGCGCGGGTAGTTGATCCCTATGCTGGTTCCTACGGCAGTAGCTCGGGCGATGAGATGGTGGCGGAATCTTTGCGACGCTTCCCTGAGCATGACAGCGCAACAGAAGCTAGGGCCTACAGTAGGAAATCGACCCCTGATGGTTGGGCCAACATGATGGAGGACGTTGGAGAAGCAGTAGCGTCAGCACTGATGCGCCAACTGTCGGATGAGTTGTTATCGAGAAAGCATACGACCCCTGGGCAGGAAGCGACGTTGATGCAGGGCGCGTCGCAGCAAACCCTCCGTTCGAAAGACTGGAAACTAGATCACGCCACGTTGGAAGCGATCCAGGCTCCAGTGAATGCTTTGTTTAAGAAACATCACCCTGCGTCAGACTCTGCTGATGGTGGTGAATCATGAGTGCGGTATCACTAGTCAGCCGTATTGTTCGCAAGCGGACGCAACTCTTGGCGAAGCTTCGTAACGAAGCCCGCCGACAGTCAGTGACAGTGGAGAATATCCAACACCAGTTCGCTTTCGATATGTTCCTGACCCGATTATTTGCTCATGATGACTGTGTGTGGGTCCTCAAAGGAGGGACGAGCCTTCTCTTACGGATCGGGTCTGGTCGACGCAGTCGCGACATCGACTTAGCGCGCCGGGAGCAAGTCCCTCCTGCAGAAGCGCTCCGAGAGCTGCAGGTGCTAGTTGATGAGCCTGGCCCGACAGATCCCGATTTCACTTTCGAGTTACAAGAGCCGGCAAGGGATAATCAGGACCCGATGGACCGGACCAGAGGATCATTCAAAGTCATTCTCAGGATCGGGGCGCAGCAGGTCGTATCCTTCAGCGTGGATATATCTACGCAGCAGCATCTCGACGCCCCGATTGACTCTGTGACGATCAATCCGGTCATTGAGTACGAGGGGCTTCCATCCGGTGCAGTTATCCGAATGGTTCCAGTTGAAAACGTTGCTGCCGACAAACTATGCGCCTGCTACGAATTGCACGGGGCAGAACCATCAACGCGGTACCACGATCTCATCGACTTGGTCCGGATTGTGACCAGCCAATCCATCGATGCGAAGCTCTTGCAAACACTCATGACAAAGGAAGCCACCCACCGCGGTCTTGATCTTCCAAAGGAGATGATTAGTCCTGGTCCGCAGTGGTCCCAGGCCTGTCCGAAGCAGGCGCGGCAAGCAGCTGATTTCCCTATGGAGTATCACGATCTTGCAACCGCACTTGGCGTCGTCGGAGGGTGCTTAAACCCGCTTCTTAGTGCGTCAATCGTGGCCGGGGTATGGAATCCGCAGAAGCAGACATGGGAATCCTGACAACATATAGGTCGCTGGTGCAGACCTCTCACTTACCCCACTCGCGCGCCTGAGTCACCTGTTCGCCGTCGGGGAGCTGGCTTTCGCGATCCCATTGGCCTGGTGTTCGCAGATGATTGCCCGCTCGAGTTTTACCACGTTACCGAGAAGGCCGAGCATGGTTTTGTATTTGGAGCCGAATCCCACGATTGGGTTGGTCCCGCTTTGATAAATCTCATCGGGCTTCTGCATTCGGCGAGATCTACGACTATGCGGTGTAAGTGCTTGTGCACCTCGTGGCCGAGTGGCGTTGGAGTTCGGTCGGGCTGCGGGATTTTGCTTGCAGTGCTCGTGTCGAGGTGTTTAAGGAGTGCGATGCTGGTCGCCGAAAATCGGCCCGGTTGGGTGAGAGAGCGCGACCTGCATCGCACGCTTTGAAGCCCACG
>NZ_KV789235.1:0-183353 GCF_001807505.1 Corynebacterium sp. HMSC08D02
GTGATGCGCTACCAACTGCGCTACATCCGCATGCTCTCCGGAAGCGGAACCTCCGTTGTGCGTGAACAAACATTATCTGTTGGCTCTAAGTTTTCCAAATCGCCAGCACAGGGCCGGTCTTGGCGGGTGCGTACGATGGTGAGGCGCTGGGTTGGCAGGGAAATTGCTGTTACTCGGTGAAAGTGTTGCTGTACTGCGGATTCGTTGAAGGAGTGGAGGGGGTGTAAAGTAGTTCGCGTTCGGTCCTATGGCTCAGTGGAAGAGCGTTCCGTTCACACCGGAAAGGTCGCTGGTTCGATCCCAGCTAGGACCACTGAATGCCCGCCTTGCGGGCATTTTCGCTTTCTATGGTCCGGCACTGGGCATGCTGGGGAACTAATCCGCCATTCGTTACGACTAATGTTGTACTGGTTTAAAGTCAGTTCATTTTGTAGGAGGGGTCCGTATGCCCAAAGCAGGACAAAGGGTACAGCGAACGGCATGGGCTATATTGAGTGCCGTATGTGTAGCTTCTGCGTCGGCCGGATCAGCGGAGGCACATGATGCCGTTATTGGGGGAGATCCATCAAACGGGTCCGTGGTAGCCGAGTTTCCGAAAGAGCTGTCGTTGGAGTTCTCGGGTCAACCCCAGGAAGGCTTCAACACGTTCGCGCTGTCGCGGGTATCGGACAACGAGATCCTCTTTACTGGAGAGCCAGTGCTCGACGGACGATTTGTGTCCCTTGAACTTCCAGAGAAAGTTCGCGAATCTGGTGACAAAGTGCCAGGAGAGTACCGGATCGGATTTCAGATTGTCTCTTCAGATGGGCACGCCACTAAAGGGATGACAACGTTTACATATGCGCCGGAAGGTTCACAAGTTGTCGATGAAACTATGGAAGATTCCGTGCCAACCGCAGAAGTGAGCGGTTCTTCATCCAGTTCCTTTAGCTGGATTTTTGTCGGCGGACTAATCTTGCTTCTTTTCGGTGCTGTAACGGCACTTTTACTGCGTCGCGGCTCCTTGAGCAAAGATTGAGCCAGTACATACACAAGTTTTTAGCAACGATTAAGGAGAAATATGAAAAACATTTGCACTGCAGCTATTTCGGCACTTGGTGTCGCCGCTTTTGCCCTGACGGCTTGCTCGCCATCGCAGGAAAACCCGTCGACATCTGAGCCAACCGCTGCAGAGACAACAACCGTGGAGTCCACTACGACTGCTGCTCCAGACAATGACAAGCTTCAGGGCGAAGGTGATATCCGCGTTGAGTCCGCGGCTATTCGTGCGAAAGCAGAAGCCGGTGCGGAAGGCGGAAAGTCCATGACCGGGTTCTTCGGTACGCTGCACAACACCTCTGACAAGGACATTCACATCGTTGGCTTCACTACGTCACTTGGCGACGCCACCTACGAGATCCACGAGGTGGTAGATGGAGTCATGCGCGAGAAAGAAGGTGGCATCGAGATCCCCGCCGGTGGGACATATGAGCTCAAGCCTGGCGGTGACCACTTCATGATCATGGGCTTCGACCCTGCAATTCCGGCAGGCGACGTGGTCGATGTAACGCTTGAGTTCGCCGACGGAACCGAGGAGCAGATTCCAGACGTAGCCGTTCGCTCTATGCTTCCGGGTGACGAAGACTATGGTGAGCACGGGGAGCTCCAGGGGCACCAACATGGGTCCATGGGTGAAGGCCACAACCACTAATTGAAGGAAAGTCGAATGCCTGTCAACCGTCGTCATTTTCTCGCCGGGACTCTGAGTGTTGCTGCCGCCGGGGCAGCCACAGCTTGCGCGGAAAGCCGCGACGCTGTGGTGAATGCTCAGCAAGAGCCTGCGATAGACCTTGCCACAGCAACGGTTCCGTTTGACGGCATACACCAGGCAGGCATTTCGACGCCTCAACAGTCCTCACTAAATCTGATTGGTTTCAATTTTAAAGATGGCGTCGATAAGCCTGCGATTGTTCGATTGATGCGACTGTGGACTGAGGATGCCCGTGCGTTGACAGCCGGCGAAAACCCGTTGGCAAGCCTGGAACCAGAGATGACGGAACACCCCGCAAACCTCACCATTACCGTG
This sequence comes from Corynebacterium sp. HMSC08D02, assembly GCF_001807505.1. Lineage (NCBI taxonomy): Bacteria > Bacillati > Actinomycetota > Actinomycetes > Mycobacteriales > Corynebacteriaceae > Corynebacterium > Corynebacterium sp. HMSC08D02. The sequence continues at coordinate 2,066 of NZ_KV789235.1, forward strand.
GGGTTGGGAGAGAAGTTTTTTGATATCGCCGCGCCTGAGAGCAAACCGTCGTGGCTCCACGACATTCCGGCGCTCTCGCGAGACGAGCTTTCACGGAACTGGGGCCAGACTGACGTGGTGTTGCAGATTTGCTCAGATGACCCACTGATGTGCGCATGGGCGATGCGTCATATGGTGCGAGCTGGCGTCGATTATGTAGCTACCGCGTGGGTGCAGCAAGGGTTCATGAATAACCCTGCTGTACACCGCGAAGGAACCACGCCACGGAATCTCTTTGGACAGATTGATGGCACGGTAAACCCTCACACTGATGAGGAATACGACGCCCAGGTGTGGGCAAAAGGCGCTGCAGAGTTTGAAGGTGGAACGTCGATGGTGGTTCGTCGAATAGCGATGAACCTTGACACCTGGGAAATGCTCGACCGGACATCCCGTGAAGAGGCCGTCGGGCGCAGGCTAGACAACGGAGCACCCCTTTCGGGCGGCGAAGAGTTCACTCCCGTAGATCTGGAAGCGCGGGACGAATATGGCCTGCCAAAGGTCGATAGAAACTCGCACGTTGCCAGGTCAATGGCGCCTGAAGGGCACCCAGAGCAGAAATTTAAACGGCGCCCTTATAACTACAATTTGCCGCCTGAGCCTGGGCAGGAACAGCTGTCCAACGCTGGCTTAGTGTTCATTGCATTTCAGGAAAACCCAGATACGCAATTCACTCCGGTCCTCAAAAGGCTCGATGAGGCTGACCGACTGAATGAATGGATCACGCACATTGGTTCGGCGGTGTACTGGATACCACCGGGCACGCAGGCGCAAGATGGTGCTCCGAGTTTCTGGGCCGAGTCACTACTCGCGTAGTGAACGCGGTATGATTTTTGCCATGTTTGCCGACCTCAATATTTAAAGGTTCCGGCGAGCTTGTACGAATCCAGCTGGGTGCGTCCAGGTATGACGTACCTCATTGAAGCGCAAAGGAGCGCACGAACATGACGAATAACGACCAAACCCACCTTGCAGCCCAGGCTTTCACGGTCCCGGCGAACACTCCTGCCGGGGTTGCGATGCGCGAATTGTCGCTGCCGAATAAGGGCCCGGAGGCGGTTGTCTGCGTGCAGTCTGAAGACGGGTCGTTGAAGGACCTGTCATTTACGCCGGATGTAGACACCACAGTAACTCCAGTCACCGCGAACACTGAGCTGGGTCGGTCCGTGATTCGCCACTCGTGTGCTCACGTGTTGGCGCAAGCAGTGCAGATTGAGTTTCCGGGGACGAAGTTAGGAATTGGGCCAGCCATTGAGGGTGGCTTCTACTACGACTTCGACGCGGCTGAACCGTTCACACCAGAAGACTTGAAGCTGCTCGAGCGCCGCATGAAGAAGATCATCAAGCAGGGCCAGAAGTTTGTTCGTGGAGTCTATCCGTCGGCTGAAGCGGCAGCAGAGGACCTAGCTGATGAGCCGTACAAGCTTGAACTCGTGCAGGACAAGGGAAACGTGGACCCTGACTCGGACGAAGCTACTGAAGTCGGTCACGGAGAGCTCACCCACTACGACAATGTGAATCCACGGACGAATGAAGTCGAGTGGCGCGATCTGTGCCGCGGGCCTCACGTGCCAACTACTAAGTACATTCCGGCGTTCGCACTGACACGTTCGTCAGCTGCGTACTGGCGTGGCAACCAGAATAACGCCGGGTTGCAGCGTATTTACGGCACCGCCTGGGAGTCGAAAGAAAAGCTCGATGAGCACATGTTGATGCTTGCAGAAGCAGAGAAGCGTGACCACCGTCGTCTTGGCAATGAGCTCGATCTTTTCTCCTTCCCGGAGGAAGTTGGGTCTGGTTTGCCAGTATTCCACCCGGATGGAGGAATTATCCGGATGGTGATGGAGGAACACTCCCGCCAGCGTCACCTCGAGGCAGGCTATTCATTCGTCAACACCCCACACTTGACGAAGGGTGAGCTTTTCGAAAAATCTGGCCACCTGGACTGGTACGCCGACGGCATGTACCCACCGATGCAGCTCGACGGCGAGACCGACGACGAAGGCAATGTGACCAAACAGGCAGTCGATTACTACGTCAAGCCTATGAACTGCCCTATGCACAACCTCATCTTCGATTCACGTGGACGCTCGTACCGTGAATTGCCGCTGCGACTATTCGAGTTTGGTACCGTGTACCGCTACGAGAAGTCCGGCGTGGTGCATGGCCTGACTCGTGCACGCGGTTTTACTCAGGACGATGCCCATATCTACTGCACCGAGGAACAGCTTGAAGACGAGCTGACGAGTGTGTTGGAGTTCATTATTTCTCTGCTCAGAGACTATGGGCTTGATGATTTCTACCTGGAGTTGTCCACCAAGGATCCCGAGAAGTACATCGGTGATGATGATATCTGGGAGCGTTCAACGAGCATCCTAGAATCAGTTGCTACCAAGTCTGGGCTCGAGCTTGTTCCGGACCCAGCAGGTGCAGCGTTCTACGGTCCAAAGATTTCCGTACAGGCTCGCGACGCCATCGGTCGTACCTGGCAGATGTCCACGGTTCAGCTCGACTTCAACCTGCCTGAGCGTTTCGATCTTGAGTACACATCCTCAGACGGAAGCAAGAAGCGACCAGTCATGATTCACCGTGCACTCTTTGGATCAATTGAGCGATTCTTCGGCGTGCTGCTTGAGCACTACGCCGGTGCATTCCCGGCTTGGCTGGCACCGCACCAGGTTGTAGGTATCCCCGTTGCTGACGATTTCGCTGGACACCTTGACGGCATCATCCAGCAGCTGCGGGCGCGCGGCATCCGAGCTGAGGTCGACCATTCCGATGACAGGATGCAGAAGAAGATTCGGACGCACACCACTCACAAGGTTCCGTTCATGCTGCTCGCTGGCGCGCGTGATGTAGAGGCAAACGCTGTAAGCTTCCGCTTCCTCGACGGCACCCAAATTAATGGAGTCGGCGTCGACGAGGCTGTCGAACTTATCACCAACTGGGTGGACGAAAAGTTCAACGAACAACCAACGAAAGAGCTGGTTGAACAGCGCCAGGCTGACCAGTAGAAGTAGAGAGGCGCTCAGAAATGTATGAGGACATTGGAGTTGGTACTCCAGACAGACTTCAGCGTCTTTGGGCGCCGTACCGTTCGAAGTACATCGCGTCAACGCCACGCGATGAGAAGGGGTCAAGTGATCCTTTCGTGCAGATTCCTTCGATGAGCGATGAAGAGGGGCTCATCGTGGCTCGAGGGGAGACCGTCTACGCGGTGCTGAACCTTTATCCGTATAACGCTGGGCATATTTTGGTCGTGCCGTACCGTAAGGTGGCGGAGATTGAAGCCCTGACTGCGGGGGAATCAGCCGAGCTTATGAGGTTCGTAACGCTCGCAGTGAAAACTCTCAAGGCGGTATCAGACCCCGAAGCGATAAACGTTGGCATGAATTTAGGCAGGGCCTCCGGAGGCTCTATCGGAGATCACCTACACGTGCATGTGGTCCCGAGGTGGGCAGGGGACTCAAATTTTATGACAGTCATCACTGGCACCAAGGTGCTTCCGCAGCTGCTGCGTGAAACGCGCCAACTATTAGCAGAGAGCTGGAAAGAAGTGGCGGCTCAACAGACTGGAGGGGAGTAGGCAGATGCTCAGTGTTCATGGACGAAAGCCTGCTGCTGTTGTCGTAGAACCGGTCGCCACTGCATTGCTTAAAGCTGGTCTAACACCGAATTGGACAACGCTTGGTGGAACAGCGCTCACTGTGTTGGTAGCCGTCGTGCTCATTCCAACTGACCATCTTGTTTTGGCAGCTATTCTGAGTGGCCTTTTCGCGGCTTTTGACATGGTGGATGGCACGATGGCCCGTCTCCGCGGGGGAGGGACTGCTTTCGGAGCTACGCTTGACGCAAGTTGTGACAGGATTACTGACGGAGCGCTCTTCGGTGCCATCGTGTTCTGGCTGGTGTACGTAGATCAAGCTTCTCCGGCGCATGTCGCAGTTTGCCTTGCGGTACTAGTACTCTCCCAGGTGATTAGTTACGTAAAGGCGCGCGCGGAGGCCGGGGGGATCAAGATTGTTGGAGGGCTGGTTGAGCGACCTGAGCGTCTTCTCATCGCGCTTGTCGCGCTGGGGTTGGAAGGCTTCGGCGTGCCGTACGCCATTGAATGCGGGCTTTGGCTGCTGTTTTTCGGCTCGATATATACGGTTGCGCAGCGACTCGTTATTGCAGCGAAGGATCCTGCATCCAAGCGGCAGATTGCCGCGCCAGCAGGAGCTAAAACGTTTGGGTCGCGCTAGGACCGAAGCACGCATGCACACGTTCAAAGATGAGTGCGTATATCGCAGCTACTGGATGGGGTGGAAGCTGCTATCAATGCTGCCCTACAGTATCGCCTACCGTCTGATGATGTTCGTCGCCGACATTTACTCTCGCAATGGGAGGTTACCGGAGCAACTTCGTAAGAATCTCTCGCGTGTGGTTGGACCTGAGAACGTCACGCGTTCGCTTGTGAAGAACTCGATGCGGTCATACATGCGGTATTGGCTCGAGGTCTTTTGCCTGCAGAAAGTAATCTCGAACGAACGGTTTCACAAGCAATTCTCTGCATCGATACAAGGAATTGAGCATCTGGAGTATGCGATTCAACAAGGCAAGGGTGTAGTACTCGCATTACCACACTCGGGGAACTGGGATCTTGCGGGCGCATGGCTTGCTCACCGATACGGGAGCTTTTCGACGGTCGCGGAGCGGGTAGAGCCCGAAGAGCTCTACGATGCGTTTTTGGAATTTCGACGTGGGTTAGGAATCCAGGTGATTCCTTCGCGTGGTGCGTCGAGACCTCCAATGCAGCTCCTCGAGGAAGCTCTGTACAAACAGGGGATTGTCTGCTTGTTGGCAGATCGTGATCTCGGTGGGCACGGGGTGCCGGTAGCATTTTTTGGAGAGCAGACGACAATGCCCGCCGGTCCGGCAGTATTAGCGGAGAAAACCGGTGCGACACTGCTCGCAGTGCACAATGCCTTTGAGCGTTCAGGCAGCATGGATGGGTGGGTGACTAGCGTATCGCCGCCGATTGTTGCAGATTCCGTAGAAGGTAAAGTGGAAAAGCTTGCGGGCTGGTTTGAGCGCGGAATCAAAAAGCACCCACAAGACTGGCATGTGCTTCAGCCGTTTTGGATCGCAGACCGGAAGAAAAAGGTAGCGAAGGGATGAAAATTGGTATCGTGTGCCCGTATTCTTTCGACGAACCAGGCGGGGTTCAAGCGCACATCCTTGACTTAGCTGAATCACTTTTGCGTCAAGGGCATGAAGTGAAAGTGCTCGGGCCTGCGCGTGATGACACGCCTCTTCCCGAGTTTGTAAAGAAAGGCGGGCGTTCGTTACCTATTCCGTATAACGGCTCTGTCGCGCGCCTGTCGTTCGGCCCTAAAGTTTTTACGACTACTCGCGAATTCCTGTGTGATGGCGACTTTGATGTATTGCACATCCATGAGCCCAATTCTCCTAGCTATTCGCTCGCAGCGCTTATGTTGGCTTCGGGGCCGATCGTCGCTACATACCACACGTCTACAACTGGGTCTCGCATTTTGCAGCTTGCACTGCCGTTCTTGCGGAAATATTTAGAAAAGATCCGCGGGGGTATCGCAGTAAGCGAGCTTGCTCGGAGGTGGCAGGTTGAACAGATCGGGGCCGATCCAATCGTTATCCCGAACGGAGTGGACACTCGGAAGTTCGTAGCCGCCCGGAAGCTAGCGCCGTTGAGCTCCGTCAGGCCTGTTCGAATCGCATTCTTGGGGCGTATCGACGAGCCAAGAAAGGGGCTAACGCTGCTTCTCGAAGCGTTCGATCACCTTGAAGGACGAGTCGAACTCACGGTGATCGGAAGCGGGGAGCCTCGGCAGATTCCAGGAGTGAACTTCGTCGGTCGCGTAAGCGAGGAGGAAAAGGCGAGATTGCTGGGGGCGTCGGATATATTTGTCGCTCCGAACACTGGGGGCGAATCGTTTGGCATCATTCTCGTGGAAGCGATGGCTGCGGGCTGCGCTGTTGTGGCCAGTGATCTAGAGGCCTTTTCGCTGGTATGTGATGCAGAATCACCTGACCCTGCCGGGATTCTTTTTCCTGTAGGTGATGTTGCCGAGTTGACAAAGGCGTTACAGGCTTTGATTGACGACGCTGCTTTGCGCCTGGAGATGGGCAGAAGAGGGCAACTGCGAGCCGCGCAGTATGACTGGTCGACAGTGACTGCTCAGATTATGGCTGTATACGAAGCAGTAAGTGTTGGTGAGAAGGTGACACTCGCATGACAACTATCGCCCTAGTGGTGTTCGCAGCGGTAATCACGCTGCTGTTTGCCTGGGCATATTTCACTGCGCAACGGCTACACCGCCTCCATATCCGTCTCGACCGTTCACGCGACGCACTTCAAGCTGCGCTCGACCAACGCTGTGCTGTCATTGCCGCACTGTATCCGGAAATGCGCGAGGAGTGCCGGATCATCGAATCATTGCGTTTGACTCCAGTTGACGTAGAGGAACGACTTCAGTCCGAACAAGAAATGCGGAAACACATCGAGAGACAAGGGTCGATGCTTCCCGCTGATATTGACGCTGCAGATACACGTGTGGCAATTGCACTGCGGTTTTATAACGACGCTGTCAGCGATGTTCGTTCGCTACGGCTACGGCCCGCCGTAAGGCTTCTTCGATTGGGTGGGACCGCAGCCCTGCCAGCCTTCGCTTCGCTTTCCCTTTAGCGGCTGAACCTTGCTCGCGGTTCTGCAGCTCAACCTGTTCGGGCGTATAGTAGGTTGACGTTCAATTACCAATAGTCAACCGTTTTAAGCGAAGGGATACCGGATGTCTGGCCACTCAAAGTGGGCTACTACTAAACATAAGAAGGCCGCGAACGACGCAAAGCGTTCCAAGCTCTGGGCGAAACTGATCAAAGATATCGAGGTTGCAGCTCGCACTGGTGGCGGCGATCCAGCAGGCAACCCGACGCTTGATGACATGATCAAGAAGGCGAAGAAGGCGTCGGTCCCGAACGACAACATCGAACGTGCGCGTAAGCGTGGATCGGGCGAGGAAGCCGGCGGCTCTGACTGGGAGTCGGTGATGTACGAGGGGTACGGCCCGAACGGTGTCGCTCTGTTGATCGAGTGCCTGACGGATAACCGTAATCGAGCAGCGACTGAGGTTCGTACGGCAATGACCAGGAACGGCGGTAATCTTGGTGAAACCGGCTCTGTGGGCTACATGTTCAATCGCGTCGGTGTCGTCACGGTGGCGAAAGGGGAGCTCACCGAGGACGATGTGTTGATGGCGGTACTTGACGCTGGTGCAGAAGAAGTTAACGATCTTGGCGAAGAGTTTGAAGTTACCTGTCAGCCGACCGACCTTGCCGCAGTCCGCGAGGCGTTAGTGGAGGCCGGTATCGAGGTTGAGGGCTCTGAGCAGGACTTCCGTGCTGACGTGGAAGTTGAACTGGATGCATCTGCTGCTGAAAAGAATCTGAAGCTGATTGATGCCCTCGAAGACTCTGATGATGTACAGAATGTGTACTCGAACATGTCTATTCCTGACGAGATCGCAGCCGAGCTCGACTTGTAAGGCGTAGTCTGTTTTTCAACCACCATTCGTTGCGGCGAGTGGTGGTTCTTTTTCAGACTATGGTAGAACATATGTGCCAGTACAATATTCGGCGGAAGGAAGCGCGGTGAACCTCCAAGGTCTGAGGGTAATGGGCATAGATCCTGGTTTGACCCGATGCGGCCTTTCGGTAGTTCAAGCGGGGAGAGGGCGTCAGGTCATACCGATTGCCGTCGGTGTAGCGCGCACTCCTTCCGATGTGGAACTATCGGAGCGTTTATTGCGGATCTCGAAGTCGGTAAGCGACTGGATGGATGAGTATAAGCCCGACGTGGTTGCGATGGAGCGAATTTTCGAACGCAGTAACGTTTCCACCGTGATGCATACTGCCCACGCCGTCGGGGTAATGGTCCTCGCCGCTGCAGAGCGCGATATACCAGTGCACATGTATACGCCCTCAGAGGTAAAAAAGTCGGTTTCTGGTAATGGGCGTGCTGATAAGAAACAGATGACTACGATGATTACACGTATTCTTGGTCTGAGCGAGCCACCAAAGCCAGCAGATGCTGCAGACGCGTTGGCCATCGCTGTTTGCCATTGCTGGCGAGCCCCGTTGCTTGCCCGAGCTTCCGCTATTGAAAAACTGAGAAAGAACTAGTTCATGATTGATTCCCTCCACGGTGACGTCCTTTCGATTGGCCTCGATCATGCTGTTATTGGCTGCGGGGGCGTTGGGTATCGCTTTTTAGCGACGCCACCAACGCTCAGTCGCCTAACTCGTGGTGAGCATGCGGATGTAGTCACCAGTCTGGTGGTCCGCGATGACGGTATGACCTTGTATGGGTTCGCGGATGAGGACTCGCGGTCTATGTTTCACAAGCTTCAAACCGTGAGTGGGCTAGGGCCAAAGCTGGCGATGGCAGCACTGGCAGTCTTTGGGCCTGGGGAACTGGCCGAATTGATTTCCAGCGGTGATGCGAAGAAGATTCAAACAATTCCTGGCGTCGGTAAGAAGATGGCAGAACGAATCGTGTTGGAGCTGAAAGATAAGGTTGTCGGCTTGTTTGAAACGGGCAGCGAAGCGAGCCACGGAGCAACGGCTCCGGCTGCTTCAGACTCAGGCATCAGTGAGCAGATTGTAGAAGCACTGGTTGGGCTTGGATTCACCGAGCGTAGTGCACGGACTGTCGTCGAACCTCTCGTTGCGGAACAACCGGATACTGATCCATCGAATCTGTTGCGCGAAGCGCTGAAGACGCTATCGAAAAAGTAGGTGGGGTTCATGTCAGATGTTGAAAAAACCGTATTCCAGTTGCCGGATGATCTTTCACGTCCCGATGGGGCTCCCGTCAGTGTCAATGCGCATAGTGATGAACACGATATTGAGAGGTCTCTTCGTCCGAAGTCGCTTGATGAGTTCATCGGACAGCCGAAAGTGCGTGAGCAGCTCAGTCTTGTACTCGCGGGTGCAAGTCAACGAAGCGTCACACCGGACCACATCTTGCTTTCCGGTCCGCCAGGGCTAGGAAAGACAACGATGGCGATGATCATCGCGCAGGAACTCGGAACTTCCTTGCGGATGACCTCTGGTCCAGCGCTTGAACGTGCTGGTGACCTCGCTGCGATGCTTTCGAATCTTATGGAAGGCGATGTCCTCTTTATCGATGAGATTCACCGTATTGCACGGCCTGCGGAGGAAATGCTGTATATGGCAATGGAGGACTTCCGTATTGACGTCATTGTTGGAAAGGGGCCCGGGGCGACGTCAATTCCACTTGAGATTCCACCGTTCACCCTGGTCGGTGCAACGACTCGCGCTGGTATGCTCACTGGTCCGTTGCGGGATCGTTTCGGTTTTACGGCACAGATGGAGTTTTACGAGGTTACTGACTTGAGGCACGTGGTCGAACGTGCTGCGAAGATCTTGCAAGTTGAGATCGACAAGGAGGCAGCAGTCGAAATCGCTTCACGTTCACGGGGAACTCCGCGTATTGCGAATAGATTGCTGCGACGTGTTCGTGATTGGGCAGATGTGCATGGCAGCGGACGAATCGATATTCAAGCGGCGCGTGCTGCGCTGGAGGTGTTTGACGTTGACGACCTCGGGCTTGATCGGCTCGACAGAGCGGTCCTGAATTCGCTCATTCGTGGCCACGGTGGGGGACCTGTTGGCGTCAATACACTGGCAATTGCTGTAGGGGAGGAACCGTCTACAGTCGAAGAAGTATGCGAGCCTTACCTGGTGCGAGCAGGATTGATGGCACGAACTGGTCGTGGCCGCGTTGCTACGGCGGCTGCCTGGCAGCACCTTGGAATTGATCCGCCACCGGATGCTCCAGGACAGGCACTCGTTTCAACATAATTGGGAGTATGTCAATATAGAGCTATGGAAATCATCCTTATTTTGCTCGTCCTATTGGTGTTCATGCTTCCGTCAATCTTGATGATGCGAAGCCAGAAGAAGCGTCAGCAACAGGTACAGGAGATGCAGTCCTCCATTCAGCCCGGTGACCATGTTGTGACGGTTTCTGGCCTTCATGGAGACGTTGTTGACGCAGATAACGCTACGCTTCGAATTGAAATTGCCCCTGGTGTTGTCGTCAAGATGGAGACCGCCGGAATTATGAAGCGAGAGGCAGTCGAGTCCGCGGTTCAGGAACCTACAGCAGACGATTCGGAACAACGTCCGGAATAGTCCATCTCAGCGTTACGGCAAATGCTGTCTAGCTGTCTTTACCGATATGACAGTTGATGACGTACGATAAATCGATGTGCACCACACCCCGCTTTACCCAAAGTTTCGGGCAAAGCGGGGTGTGGCAGTGAAATAACGTAGAAATAGAGGAGTTAGCTCGGTGTCCAAGAACACTCAGCGTTCCGGCGAGTTGAGATCAAAGCGGAAGTGGCCTGCGCGCGCGCTGGCGCTTTTTGCGCTCATCGTCATTGGCGTGTACTCATTAGTATTTTTCACGGGCGATAAGTCCGCAACCCCGAAGCTTGGTATCGACCTGCAGGGCGGTACTCGCGTGACCCTCGTTCCGCAGGGAGACGAGCCAACTCGCGAACAGCTCGACGAAGCGCGAAACATTCTTGAGAAGCGTGTGAACGGCATGGGTGTTTCCGGCGCGACTGTCGTCGTTGACGGCAATACCCTAGTGATCACTGCCGCGGGCGACGACACATCGGAAGTACGTAATATTGGGCAGACTTCGCAGCTGCTGTTCCGTCCGGTAATGCAACCGCCTGCACCTTCCGCAGATTCGATTGGTGAGGTCTTCGCAAAGACCGCGAACGATTGGATCCGGTATGGGGTTTTGACCGCGGATCAAGCCAAGGCGATTGGCGATCAGGTGAAGAAGCAGGTTGCCGAACAGGGGCAAACCGTTGAGATTCCTGCTATTGATGCGAAACCGTTGCCTGAGCCGAATGGTCCTGTGGAGTCCTCGGAGCGCAGGGCTGACCAGGCTGAGATGCTCAAGGCAACTCGTCAGTCTGAAGACCCTACCCAGCAATTCGTTGCTATGTCGATGCTGAGCGCGTTGTGTGCCGTGCAACCTACTGATCCATTGGCCGGGACCGATGACGAAGCAGCACCACTTGTAGCCTGTGACCCTTCATCTGGCCAGGTACTGCTCCTCGGCGAGGTGCCATTGCTCGCAGGTGTTACTGATACGGACGGCCCGCGTCTCACCGGTGAACAGATCGACACTGGTCGCTCGATCACTGGTGGATTCAACCCGCAGTCGAGCCAGATGGAGATCAACTTCGCTTTCAGCCAGGCAGGCGAGTTTAATGGCTCGTCTACCTGGGCGCAGCTGACGAGTGAGATGATCGGGCAGCAGATCGCGATCACACTGGACTCACAAATTATCTCCGCACCTGTCATTCAGGGCGCAACCCCAGTCGGTTCCGCAACCTCTATTACAGGCAACTTCACTCAGGAGGAAGCTGAGAGCCTCGCAAACAACCTGCGTTACGGTGCGTTGCCGCTTTCTTTCGCGGGTGAGAATGGCGAACCTGGTGGTACAGCGATGACAGTGCCGCCGTCACTTGGTCTGGCATCCTTGCAGGCTGGCTTCTATGCAGGCATTGTCGGTCTGATTTTGGTCGCAATTTTCGTGTTCTTCTACTACCGGCTCTATGGTCTTATTTCCCTGGCTACGCTTTTCTTTGCGGGTCTTCTCGTTTACGGCTCGCTAGTTCTGTTGGGGCGCTGGATCGGCTACTCGCTGGACCTCTCCGGCGTCGCCGGTTTGATCATTGGTATTGGTACTACTGCGGACTCCTTCGTTGTCATCTACGAACGCATCAAGGACGAAGTTCGTAAGGGCAAGACTTTCCGCTCTGCATCTGCCTCCGGCTGGGATCGAGCGAAAGATACAATTATTACCGGTAACATGGTGACCCTGATCGGCGCGGTCATTATTTACTTCCTTGCGGTTGGCGATGTGAAGGGCTTCGCATTCACGATGGGCCTTACGACCGTATTTGACCTGCTAGTGACGTTCTTGGTCACTGCTCCGCTCATGGTGTTCGCTTCCCGGTCCCGGTTCTGGTCGAAGCCAGCTGTCAACGGTATGACCAAAGTGTTTGCTGCAGCGCAGCATGACAAGGACGTGAGCGAGGAAGCTCATCAAGGCGTGGCTGCAGAAGCCGCGTCGGAAAGTATTGAGGTGAAGTAGCAATGTCGTCATCGCAAATTGAAACCGTTGCTTCCGTCGTACCAACTGTCGAGGAGCCCGGCCGTTGGGAGCGTCTGTACACGGGCGATGCGGCGATCGATTTCGTCGGTCGCCGTAAGCTCTGGTACGGGATCACCATGGCACTGGTAGTTATCTCGCTGCTTGCGATGCTGGTCCGTGGATTCAACCTTGGTATCGACTTCGAAGGCGGTACCAAACTCTCGATGCCGGCCGATGATCTCGTTGCCGAAGAAGTCGAGGAAACATTTATTGACGCGACCGGCGTCACTCCTGAACTGACTCAGATTATTGGTGCTGGTGATGCCCGGACGCTTGAGATTAATGCTGAGCATCTGAGCCAGGAACAAATCGACCAAGCGCGGCAGGCGATCTTTGAGAAGCATCACACCAAGAATGCTGAAGGGGAAGTGTCTGCCGACGCAATTGGTGATTCGACTGTTTCCGAATCGTGGGGTGACACAATCACGAAGCGGATGTTGATGGCGATGCTGGTCTTCCTCGTCGCTGCAGCCGTGTACGTGGCTGTCCGCCTGCAACGAGAGATGGCCATCGCGGCGATGGGTGCATTGATCATTGACGGCATATTGATCGTAGGGTTCTATGCACTCTTCGGGCTGGAAATTACCCCAGCGATGATTATCGGTCTGCTTACCGTTTTGACGTTCTCCATTTATGACACCGTGATCGTCTTCGACAAGGTGAAGGAGAACACTAGCGGTGTATTGGACTCGCGTCGTTCGACTTATGCTGAAGAAGCGAACTTGGCAGTGAATCAAACGGTCATGCGCTCGATTTCAACTTCCGTCATTTCTGCACTCCCGATCGTCGCGCTGATGATTGTTGCAGTTTGGATGCTCGGTGTGGGTACACTCCGGGATCTCGCCTTGATCCAGCTGATCGGCGTCATCGAAGGTATCTTCTCCTCGCTATTCCTCGCGACTCCGCTGCTGGTAACGCTTATGGAGCGCAAGCGCGTTTACAAGGAACACAACGTTGAAGTAGAGAAATACCGCGCCGGTGAGATCGTCGACCACGACGATGAAGCCACTGTAAAGCCAAAGCGCACCGTTGATACACCGGTTCGTAGTGCTGTGGAAGGCAGCGATGGAGACGAATCGCCGGCAATGAGCACTTGGCGGCCGTCGACACGCTAGGTAAACCAAGTATGAGTAGCGTATTTTCACGCGCCGTTGCTGCATGTTCTGTCGTGTTTTTAGCAACGGCGTGTTCCGACGGTGGTCCAGCGTCGAACTCTAATAGCGAAGAGTTTGGCTATCAGGTACAAGCACCACTGGTCACAGTGAACGCGGGTAGCGCTGAGGGGCACTCGACGTTGGCGCAAGAACTATCTGGTCGTTTGTACCCCGGAGTTTATGTTCCGGGCCCCAACGGGCAAATGATCCCTAATACCGACTTAGTAGAGACACAAGTGCTGCCCGGCGACAGGCGTCAGGTGATTTACACCATCTCCGATGCTGCAGTGTTCTCCGACAATACCCCAGTAACGTGTAATGACTACCTGTTGACGTTCACAGCTGGGAAGCTACCAGAGCTCTTCGGTTCATGGATGCCTCTTTTCGACGACGCTGATACATTGGCATGTCAACCCGGATCAAAAACTTTCACTCTCACAATGAAGGAGAACCGTGGCGCCCGTTGGCGCGACCTTTTTGAACCCGGAACAGTTTTGCCGTCACACGCAGTTGCAGCGCGTGTCGGAATGCCGGCGGAAGAGCTCGTTGATGTGCTTACTGTGCGTGACCCAATGAGCCTTCGAAGCATTGCAGATATTTGGCGTCACGGTTTTGACCTGAAGCAGTACGATCCTGAACTTCAAGTATCTTTCGGACCGTACAAGATTGAGAGTGTTGGTAAAGAAGGCGAAGTAGTCCTCGTCGCTAATGATTCCTATTACGGTGATGCTCCAGCGCTGCAGAAGATCGTGGTCTGGCCGGGGAATGCAGATTCCGGTGAACTAGTTGCCTCCGGCGGATTGAAAATCGGCAACCTCGAAGAACCAGCACCAGACTGGTACGACGTAAACGCAGAGAGAGAACCAGTTGATGTGACCAGCGTTGTGGGGGAACTGACTGACGCGTTGGTCATGGCCAAGTCAGGCCCCTGGGCAGAACCAGAACGGCGCAGGGCGCTTGCTCACTGTGTGAATCCGTCTGAAGTCGCACAAACTTCCTCGAAGATGTCGGGCCTAGAGGTTGCAGCTGCTCCAGTGCAAGTAGTTGCGCATAGTGACCCGCTGGCGTCGAAAATTGAAAGTGTCGGTGAGACGGCAACTGAGTATGACGTCGAAAAGGCACGTGCTGCAAGTGGCAGTGTTCTACGGATCTCGACGTCGATGCGGTCGGCACGGATCTCCGCAATGATTCAGACGATCCGAGCACAGTGCGAACCGGCGGGTATTGAAGTTCTCGACCAGTCGGAGAATCTAGCGACGTTGGCCGAGTTGCCGGGCTATGCCATGGACGAACAAGGCCAGATCGTAGAGAAAGAGGGCACCATCGATGCGCTTTTGATGCCAATCGATTCTCAAGTTGAGTACCCAGCTGCGAACAATCGGGTGCAGGAACTCGACGCATTGCGGCGTCAAGAGAATTGGCTTTGGCGGGAGATTCCGATTCTGCCACTTTCAGCACAGCCTCGCTCGTTCGCGATTGATCAGCGAGTTGGAAACGTTGTTATGTACACAGGCTTGTCGGGAATTGGCTGGAATATGGATCGATGGTCCGTTGATGAGTAAAGAAATGAAGCTATCCAAGGAGAAACCCATGGGCGATTCGAAGGACACGTTTGAAAGCGCAAAGGAAGCGCTTCGAGAAAAGATCCGTAAAGTACCAGATTTTCCCGAAAAGGGCGTGTTGTTTGAAGACCTCACACCGGTGCTTGCAGATGCGCATGCCTTGCGGGTTGTTATCAAAGAAATGGCGCGTGTATCTGAGAATCTTGGAGCAGACCTTGTTGGCGGGCTGGATGCCCGTGGTTTTCTCCTGGGCTCAGCTGTTGCATACGAGATGGGCGTAGGCATCCTCGCCATCCGTAAGAAGGGGAAGCTCCCTCCGCCGGTGATTACACAGGAATACAAAACCGAGTACAGCACTGCAGCTTTGGAAATCCCGGCGTCGGGAATTGACCTGGACGGTAAGAAGGTTGTTCTCGTTGACGATGTGCTTGCTACTGGCGGAACTCTTTCCGCAGCAACCGATTTAATCCAACGCGCAGGTGGTAGCGTTGTTGGATACGTAGTAATGCTCGAGGTACAAGGACTGGACGGTAGAAGCCGCTTAGGAGATGTTCCCGTGGTAGTGCTCGACCAATAGGAGAGTTTGGAGGCGGACTGTGACTCAAGAGAAAGCACCGAAGAGGAATACACCCTCGATGCGAAGTGTGTCCGCAATACTTGCTCGTTCGCTCACTGGCGGTGTGCGGGTCCGTAGCAATCCGGTCCTGGACCCGCTGTTATCGATTCATCGACGGCACCATCCGAAGTGCGACGTCGCATTATTGAATCGTGCCTATGAGACGGCTGAGCAGCTACACGATGGCGTGTTCCGGAAATCAGGCGACCCATATATTACGCACCCGCTTGCCGTAGCCACGATCTGTGGTGAAATTGGTATGGACACCACAACGTTGGTGGCAGCACTGTTGCATGACACCGTTGAGGACACTGACTACACCCTGGATGAACTTACGGCCGACTTCGGGCCTGAGGTGGCACGAATCGTCGATGGCGTAACGAAGTTAGACAAGGTTGCGCTTGGGGCGTCGGCAGAGGCAGAAACGATCCGGAAAATGATCGTTGCCATGGCGGAGGATCCCCGGGTACTTGTGATTAAGGTTGCGGATAGGCTCCACAACATGCGCACGATGCGCTTTCTTCCTCCTGAGAAGCAAGCGAAGAAGGCGCGCGAAACCCTTGATGTGATTGCACCGCTTGCACACCGCCTCGGGATGGCGACAGTGAAATGGGAGCTTGAAGATCTCGCGTTCGCGATCCTCTACCCGAAGAAATACGAAGAGATCGTGAGGTTAGTTGCTGACCGAGCGCCCTCGCGGGACAGAGCTCTTGCAGAGATTATTCGTGAGTTGCAAACCGAACTGAAGAAAAACGGGATCGACGCAGAGGTGATGGGGAGGCCGAAGCACTATTGGTCCATCTACCAAAAAATGGTTGTTCGAGGCCACGAGTTCGACGAAATCTTCGACCTCGTTGGCGTTCGCGTGCTCGTCGATAATCTCCACGACTGTTACGCAGCGGTCGGCGTCGTCCATGCTATGTATTCTGCAATGCCGGGCCGATTTAAGGACTATATTTCGAATCCGCGATTCGGTGTGTATCAGTCGCTGCACACGACGGTGATGACGAACAGCGGGCGAGCTCTCGAAGTACAGGTACGTACGCACGAGATGCACTACAACGCCGAGTTCGGTGTTGCAGCTCACTGGCGGTACAAAGAGACGAAAGGATCGCATAAGGGAGATCAGGCTGAAGTAGATCAGATGGCGTGGATGCGCCAACTGCTTGACTGGCAAAAGGAAGCTTCAGACCCAAATGAGTTTCTTGATTCACTGCGCTACGACCTGACAAGCAAGCAGATTTTCGTCTTCACGCCACACGGCGATGTTATCAACCTTCCTGCCGGTTCGACGCCTGTGGACTTTGCCTACGCGGTGCACACTGAGGTAGGCCACCGATGCGTGGGGGCAAAAGTTAACGGCAAACTGGTTGCTCTGGAGTCACAGCTGCAAAATGGTGACCGCGTCGAGATTTTTACCTCGAAGGACCCGAATGCCGGGCCTTCTCGTGACTGGCAAGACTTTATTGTTTCACCGCGTGCGAAAACAAAGGTGCGTCAGTGGTTCGCGAAAGAACGGCGCGAGGAACACCTCGAAGTCGGACGCGATGCGCTGGCAGCGGAAGTACAGCGGAGCGGACTTCCACTTCACCGGCTATTTACGCCTGAGTCAATGCGCGATATTGCACGCAGGCTGCGTTACTCCGATGTAGATGCCCTGTACACGGCTATCGGCGCTGGGAATGTTTCGTCCCGGCATGTTGCAAAAATGCTGGTCGACCAGTTTGGTGACGTCGAAGACGCCGCAGATCTTCTGGCGGATCGGACGCCCCATTCAAAGATCATCCGACCAGAACCCTCGGGCGATGGCCCTGTAGTCTTGGTGCAGGGCAGCCCGGATGTAATGGCCAAATTTGCTAACTGTTGCCAGCCGGTTCCTGGCGACGATATCTTCGGGTTCGTAACCCGCGGTGGAGGGGTTTCGGTGCACCGCACAGATTGCACCAACGCGAACAAGCTCAGGCAAGAGCCAGAGCGGTTGATCGAGGTTTCGTGGTCCGGCGCTGGCGGCTCTGCGGGTACCTCTATCGTGACCGTTCAGGTGGAAGCTCTTGACCGGCACGGCCTCCTCGCGGAACTCACGGGGGTAATGTCTGAACAAAAATTGGCGATTCTATCGCTTTCCTCACAAGCTAAGGAAGACCGTATTGCCACGATTCGATTCAGCTTCCAGGTTTCGGATACGAAGCAGCTCGCTTCTGTGATGAATCTGATCCGGAATGTTGAAGGGGTATTCGACGTCTACCGCGTCGGTGTATAGAAAAAGTGGGGTAACCCGATCACGGGTTACCCCACTTGGGTGCGCTAGTGGGAGATGCCAGTGTGGCACCTAGCCAGCGGTCTACTTGCGCAGGTACTTGTCCAGGAATGCGAACAGGGTACCGAGCGCACCGATGACGGCGGTGAACACTGCGATCCAGTCACGGATTTCAGATGGGGACATGTCCTTGACGGAGGAGCCCTCGTCGCTCGACTGATCCTTAGGAGCCTGCTTCGTGGTGGACTTCTTGGAGGTGGTGTTCTTCACCGTCGGGGCCTTCTCAGTCTTGGTGTTCGAAGCTGGCTTGGCCGTGGTGGTTGGGGTGGTGCTTTCTGCAGCCTCAGCAGCAGCAACGCCAGAAGTTGCGACAGCTACAGCAGCGGCTGCTGCAAGAATACTTTTACGGAAGTTCATGAATTTTCCAATCTGACGGGATTGACAAATGTACGAGTGCAAACTCTAGTTGGCTATCAGACGTTTTGCAAGACTTTGAATAGACTGAAAACTGCTCCTGTGCAGCTGAGAGGCAACTGTGTAGTTACTTTACGGTTGCCGATTTGATGCGTACCTCTTCGGCTGGTGCGCCGTCTCGGCCGCCGCCTTCGACGCCCTTTTCAGCAATCTTGTCAAGGGTGTTCAAACCTTCTTCAGAGATTTGACCGAAGTAGGTGTACAGCGGAGGCAGCACTGAATCACCGTAGTTCAGGAAGAACTGGGACCCATTGGTATCCAAACCGGCGTTCGCCATAGCGATGGTGCCGCGCGCGTACTTCTGAGGGTTCTGCTGGAGCTCCATCTGCTTCATTTGCTCTGCTTCCTCGGGGGACACTCCGTCAGGAGCAGGCGCGTCCTTGAGCGCCTTGAGCGCTTCGTCAGTCGGGAACTCATTTGCGAACTGGAAGCCAGGGCCACCGCTGCCTACGCCGGTCGGGTCACCGCACTGCAGTACTTTAAGGCCGTCGCCATCGGTGAGCCGGTGACAGACGGTATCGTTGAAGTAGCCAGCAGAGGCGAGGTGTTCGATCGCATTCACAGTGCACGGCGAGACAGAGCGGTCGAGCTCCATACCAATCGGCCCTGCACTGGTGTCGAGCTCGACGTTGACGGTCCCTGTCGTAGAGACGTTGTCGGTCTTCGGCAGGTCTGCTTTCTTGTCACCCTGTGCTGTATCGGGGGTGTATTCACACGAGACTGAGGCGGGGAGTGCTTCGGCACGCTTCGTCGCGATTGCCTCGTAGTTGTTGGCGTCGAATTCGCTTGGGGCGGTGGTTTCTTCAGCCGAGCTTTGTGCTTCGCTGGTGCTGTCGCCGTCCTGGTTCGCCAGGAAGTAGATGCCGCCGCCTAGCGCCACGATTACAACTGCGGAAAGCGCCGCGATCGACCAGGGCTTTGAGTTCTGCTTTCGATCGCGTGAATTCAATTCACGCTCCAGATGTTTAAGGGCTTCTTGACCGCGCTCTCTATTGCTCACCGTAGTACCTCTATTCTGACTAGTTGACTGGGAAATATTAGCAGGTGTAACTGTACCCGTCGTATTTTGCTGTGTTTTGTGCGACTGCTTGCTACCGATAGTTCATGTAGGGTCGTGGGCATGGCAAAGGTATTTTTTCAAGGTAATGAGTCGCAAACATCTGGATCTCTTCCGAAGGTAGGCGACACCCTTCCTGACGCCGTGCTAGTCGCAGGCGATCTTTCGGAAAAGAAGTTGACCGATTACGAGGGGAAGCGCCTGGTACTGAACGTTTTCCCATCGCTAGACACTGACGTGTGCGCAAAGTCTGTGCGAGCGTTTAATGAGCTCGCGGGATCTGCAGAAAACACTGCAGTGCTTTGTATCTCGAAGGACTTGCCGTTTGCTCAGCAGCGTTTCTGCGCGGCAGAGGGCATCGAGAATGTAGAGGCCCTCTCTGCATTCCGCTCTGATTTCGGCACGGCGTTCGGCCTCACGCTTGACGGAACGCCACTCAAGGGATTGCTTGCACGCGCGGTCATCGTGACTGACGCCGATCATCGCGTGGTGCACGTCGAGCTGGTCGAGGAGATCACCAACGAGCCCAACTACTCGGCTGCCGAGGCTGCCCTTTCCTAGTCGGAGAGATTTAGGTAGACGGCGAGGTAGGCATTGCGAATCTTAGGTTTTACGTCGGGACCGTTTCAGACGAACTGCTACGTCATCATCGATGATTCTGCGAAGCTAGCCTGCCTCGTCGATGCCGGCATGGGAACACACCAGGTCGTTTCTGCGTTTCTCAAGGAAGAGGGGCTGCAACTTGTAGCCATCTTTCTTACCCACGGCCATATTGACCATACGAGAGATGTTGCGCGGTACCAGGTTCCCGTATTTATTCACGCAGCTGACGCGTTCATGCTTGATCATGGACGCGGTCTTCCTGCCTCAACACTCGAGCTTTTCGACGCCGCTTCGATGGAGGCCGTATCGGACCTCCGCACGTTTGACGCAGATGGGCCACTTGAAATCGGCAGTTTTAGGGTTGATGTAACTCATACTCCAGGCCATTCTCCCGGCAGTGTCCTCTATCAGATGGGCGACGTCATGTTTTCAGGCGACGTGCTGTTCGCGGGGTCCGTCGGCCGGACTGACCTGCCACACTCCGATCCAGGGGCAATGAAAACCTCTTTGTGTGGACCGGTTTGGGCGATTCCTGACGAGACAACGTTGTTGCCTGGACACGGGCCCGGTACAACCATGGCGCACGAACGAACCACGAACCCGTTTCTCCTTGAGGCTCGTAATCAGTAGCCATGGCTGCGGTAGCGACGGAGAACAGCTAGACTCAGTCCCCGTGAGTGATACGAAGAAACCCCAAAAAGAAAAGTTCAAGGCACTGAGCGCTCCAAAGGGAGTGCAGGAGTACGTGCCCCCGGCGTCGTCGAAGTTCCTTTATGTCCGCGATGAGTTCGTGCGACAGGCGCATGTTGCGGGTTTCCAACACATCGAGCTTCCGGTTTTCGAAGACACAACTCTTTTCGCCCGTGGTGTCGGTGAATCTACCGATGTTGTGTCGAAGGAAATGTACACGTTTGCCGACCGTGGCGGGCGTTCTGTGACCTTGCGTCCAGAGGGGACTGCAGGCGTCATGCGTGCAGTGATCCAACACAACCTTGACAGGGGTTATCTGCCGGTGAAACTGAACTACGCCGGTCCGTTTTTCAGATACGAGCGTCCGCAAGCTGGCAGGTACCGCCAGTTGCAGCAAGTTGGTGTCGAGGCAATTGGCGTCGACGACCCCTTGCTTGATGCGGAGATTATCGCACTTGCGGATCGTTGCTACCGGAGTGTTGGGTTGAAAGGCTTTCGCCTCGAGCTGACAAGCCTTGGCGATCACACCTGCAGGCCCGCATACCGGGAAAAGCTCCAAGCTTTCCTCAAGAAGCTCCCGTTAGACGAGGAGACGCAGCACCGCGTGGAAATCAATCCGCTTCGTGTTCTGGACGACAAGCGTCCGGAGGTACAGGAGCTTCTAGCCGATGCGCCGTTGATGCTGGACCACCTCTCAGATGCGTCTCGCGAGCACTTCGAGACTGTTACCGGGACGCTGAAGGATATGGGGGTTCCGTTTGTGATTAACCCGCGGATGGTGCGAGGCCTTGACTACTACACAAAGACTACTTTCGAGTTTGTGCACGATGGTCTTGGGGCTCAGTCGGGAATTGGCGGAGGTGGACGTTACGATGGCTTGATGGCGCAGATCGGTGGCCAAGATCTGTCAGGCATCGGATTCGGGCTTGGCGTTGATAGGACAGTGCTCGCGTTGGAGGCTGAGGAGGTGGCGCTCCCGAATCTGGATCGTCGCGTTGAGGTGTTCGGCGTAGCAATCGGTGAGGAGGCTCGCCGCAAGATGAGCTCGCTTATCGACGAGCTCCGTGCCGCAGGAATTTCAGCTGACATGGCGTACGGTGGTCGCGGTTTGAAAGGCGCAATGAAAGGCGCTGACCGGGCGGGTGCGCGCTTTGCTCTCGTGCTCGGGGACCAGGAGCTGACGAACGGGGAAGTGGCGGTCAAGAATCTGGAGAGCCACGAACAAGTTGCCGTTCCGCTTCAGGCTACGGCCATTATTCAGGCAGTGAGCTAGCCTGATTTAGCACTCTGTGATGTTGACCGGGAGGCCAAGCTGTACAGCGAGGCCTCCCATTGACGTCTCTTTGTACTTGCTCATCATGTCGTGGCCTGTCGCTGCCATCGTTTCTACTACATCATCGAGCGTGACTTTATTGGTTCCATCACCAAGCTTGGCTAGGCGGGCCGCGTTGATTGATTTCACCGCTCCGATGGCATTTCGTTCTATGCAAGGAATCTGCACAAGGCCAGCCACTGGATCGCATGTGAGTCCGAGGTTGTGCTCGAGGCCAATCTCGGCAGCGTTCTCTATCTGCTGCGGAGTGCCGCCCAGAATTGCGCACATACCGGCTGCGGCCATGGACGATGCGGACCCTACCTCGCCCTGACACCCGACTTCGGCACCGGAAATAGAGGCGTTCGTCTTAATGATGGCGCCGATCGCTCCAGCGGTCAGCAGGAACTGATGCGCAGCATCCCGGTCGAAGTCGTCGGTAAAATCCCGGCAGTAGTGCATGACGGCCGGGATAATCCCCGCCGCACCATTCGTCGGGGCGGTCACGATGCGCCCGTGCGCGGCGTTTTCCTCATTGACAGCGAGAGCGTACAAGTTGACCCATTCCATCGCGTCAAGGCCGCGAGATGCGGAGGCCTCGTATTCGGCCGTCAATAAGCGATGTAGCCGAGGAGCGCGGCGACGAACTGATAGTCCACCTGGAAGCTCACCTTCCGTTTTTAGGCCGTGGGCGACGCACTCTTGCATGGTGTCCCAGACCGCGTCGAGGTGAGCATCCAGGACGTCCTTGCCGTGTATCGCTTCTTCGTTCGCACGCATGAGTTCTGCGATAGATAGCTGATGAGTTTCGCACTGGCGCATTAGGGACGCACCATCGGAAAATGGGTAGGGGACGTTAACCGCATCGCGTACGGTGGCGACGCCCGCCTGGTCGCGGTTTGCTTCCATCTGCGTGCGGTCGAGGATAAAACCACCGCCAACGGAGTAGTACTCTTTACGGGAAGCGATGCGCACGCCCTCGGCGTTCCACGCATCGAAAATCAGGCAGTTTGGGTGCTTAGCGACGGGCACCGGGTTCATCGCGACTTCATAGTCGAGTTCACGCTCTGGACCTTGGATGTGCCCTCGTTCTGGAATGAGCTCACCAGGAAGCGGCCGGGTGTCCGCAGAAGTAGTAAGTGGGGTATAACCGACAAGTCCCAGTAGCACAGCTCGGTCGGTTCCGTGGCCCACACCCGTTGCCGCCAAGGAGCCTCGCAGCTCAACCTTGACTGCGGCGGGCGCTTCACTCAAATCCTCGATAAATGCAAGCGCGGCACGCATAGGGCCCACCGTATGAGAAGACGATGGGCCGATTCCGATGCTGAACAAATCAACGACGCTGACTGCATTGTGTGACATGCGCGCGATGTTACATCACCAGAAAGATTTAGCTGTTGTAGACGCCACGGTTGAGAGTGTCGCAGGCGGACATTTTGCCGGTCCTGTACCCGGACATAAACGCAGTCTTTCGCTGCTCAGAAGAACCATGTGTCCAGGTATCAGGATTGACGTCGCCGCCCGAGCGGCGTTGGATGTTGTCGTCCCCGATAGCCTGTGCGGTCTCAATTGCAGCGAGGACGTCGTCTTCAGTTAGCGGCTCAAGCAACGCGTTGTCACCCTTGTCCGCGTAATGCGCCCAGATACCCGCGTAGCAGTCGGCCTGCATTTCGATAGCTACGGCAGCAGAATGCTCACCAGGATCGTTATAGTTGCTGAGGCCGAGGGTGCCCTCAATCTGCTGCACGTGGTGTCCAAACTCGTGAGCCGTCACATACATTTGCGTGAACGGGGCGTCGTTCCCGCCGAGTGCATTGAGCTGCTCAAAAAACGTGGTGTCAAAGTACGCTGTTTGGTCGGCGGGGCAATAGAAAGGACCGGTAGCTGAGGAAGCATAGCCGCAGCCAGTCTGCGTCGCGTCCCGGAACAAGGTGAGGCCTGGTTCGGTGTAGTCAAGGCCAGCTTGCTCTGGCAAAAGCGTTTTCCAAACACCGTTGACGGATACGCCGGCTGCCTCGACCCGGCAGTCGTCGTATTTGTTAGCAGCGTTGTCCTCGTTGCAATGCTCCAAGGAGTAGCTCGAATCCGGCTCTGTGCCGGATGGAGATTGCTCGATGAGATCAGCCGGATTTCCGCCCAGTGCAATAAAGAGAACTATGAGTACAAGTCCACCAATACCACCGCCTGCGGCGATTGGGACGCCACGCCGCCCACCTGAACCAGTCTTTGCGTAGCCACTTCCGCGCTGATAGTTGCTGTTAAACGTCATGGGACAAGCATGCCATAGACGCAGGCGTTTATGGGGAATTGGTACGGTCTTCGGACCCGTCCCTTCGCATGCGAGACAAAGGGGGTACACTTTCAACAGTTAATGTTGTACCT
The DNA here is from genome assembly GCF_001807505.1 of Corynebacterium sp. HMSC08D02. Lineage (NCBI taxonomy): Bacteria > Bacillati > Actinomycetota > Actinomycetes > Mycobacteriales > Corynebacteriaceae > Corynebacterium > Corynebacterium sp. HMSC08D02. Next base: position 26,492 of record NZ_KV789235.1, read on the forward strand.
CACGTGGAAGGACGTGGAACAGACTGTGCTGCGCACTCATCTCGCGGGCGAGCTCCGCAAAGACCTTGAAGGACAAACCGTCACGCTGGCAGGTTGGGTAGGCCGTAGGCGCGACCACGGTGGCGTTATTTTTATCGACTTGCGTGACCGCTCTGGCTACGCGCAGGTGGTTTTTAGGGATTCGGAAGTCGCTGAAGCTGCGCACGATTTGCGTAGCGAGTACTGCATTCAGGTAACTGGTGTTGTTGAACCACGCCCAGAGGGCTCGGCTAACCCGAACCTTGCGTCGGGTGAGATCGAGGTCAACGTTTCTGAGCTGAAGGTGCTCAACAAGGCTGCTGCGCTGCCGTTCCAGATTGAGGACGCCTCTTCGAACGAGGTAGGCGAAGAGACTCGCTTGAAGTACCGCTACCTTGACCTTCGTCGTGAGCGACAGGCCGCAGCACTTCGCCTCCGCGCAGCGGCGAATCGCGCAGCACGTAAAGTGTTGGATGCGAATGATTTCACGGAAATTGAAACGCCAACGTTGACCCGTTCTACCCCTGAAGGTGCGCGTGATTTCCTGGTGCCGGCGCGTTTGCGCCCTGGTACCTGGTATGCATTGCCGCAGTCGCCACAGCTGTTCAAACAGCTTTTGATGGTCAGCGGCATGGAACGCTACTACCAGATCGCGCGCTGCTACCGCGACGAAGACTTCCGTGCGGACCGCCAGCCGGAGTTCACACAGCTCGATATCGAGGCCAGCTTTATCGACCAGGACGACATCATCGCTCTCGCGGAGCAGATCGTTGTTGAGTTGTGGAAGCTGATCGGCTACGAGGTCTCTACTCCGATCCCGCGCATGACATACAAAGACGCGATGGAGAAGTACGGCTCGGACAAGCCTGACCTTCGTTTCGATATTCAGCTGGTGGACTGCACTGAGTTTTTCAAGGACACGACCTTCCGCGTCTTCCAGAACGACTACGTCGGTGCCGTTGTCATGGATGGTGGCGCTTCGCAGCCCCGCCGTCAGCTTGATGCCTGGCAGGAATGGGCAAAGCAGCGCGGCGCGAAGGGCCTGGCGTACATCTTGGTGCAGGAGGACGGCGAGCTCGGTGGTCCTGTTGCGAAGAACATCACCGAGGAAGAGAAGGCCGGCATTGCAGCACACGTTGGTGCGAAGCCTGGCGACTGCATCTTCTTCGCAGCAGGTGACGCGAAGAGTGCACGTGCATTGCTCGGCGCAGCGCGAGGGGAAATCGCTCGCAAGCTTGGCCTGATTAAGGAAGGCGATTGGGCGTTTACTTGGGTGGTTGATGCTCCTATGTTCGAACCGTCCGCTGACGCGACAGCCTCCGGAGACGTTGCGCTTGGCCACTCGAAGTGGACCGCTGTGCACCACGCGTTTACCTCGCCGAAGCCAGAATTCAAGGCAGACTTCGAGAAGAACCCAGGCGAAGCTCTGGCATACGCATACGACATTGTCTGCAACGGCAACGAAATCGGTGGCGGATCCATCCGTATTCACGAGCGAGACGTCCAGCAGCGTGTCTTCGAAGTCATGGGCATCACCGAGGAAGAAGCCAAGGAGAAGTTTGGCTTCCTGCTTGAGGCATTTGCTTACGGTGCGCCACCGCACGGCGGCATCGCATTCGGCTGGGACCGCATTGTGTCCTTGCTTGGCGGGTTTGACTCCATTCGTGACGTCATTGCCTTCCCGAAGTCCGGCGGCGGCGTAGACCCACTGACGGATGCGCCTGCGCCTATTCCAGACGAGCAGCGTAAAGAGACTGGCGTTGATTTTAAACCGAAGAAGTAGCGTCGACATTGCGCACGGATGAGCCGGCGCAATGAGACAAACGCGTGCCGGAGCGTCGGCAACCGTGTAGGTTGTTGGGGCTCCGGCTTTTCTCACAGGTGGTCGGCCTGCCGGGACTGAGCGGTAGTTTTTGAGGAGAGTAAACATGTCGCAGGGTGATCTATTCGGTAACTCCTTACCGACTAGTGGCCAGCAGACTGCCAATGATGGTAGCGCACAACGTGGCTCAGACTTTTTTGCAGCAGGTCACGGTGCACCCCTCGCTGCCCGAATGCGCCCTCAGAGTTTGGATGAAGTTGCTGGGCAGCAGCATCTTCTTTCCGAGGGCAAACCTCTACGTCGACTTGTAGAAGGATCGGGTGCAGCCTCAGTGATACTTTACGGTCCACCCGGTACTGGTAAAACAACCATCGCTTCGTTGATCGCCAAAACAATGGGGCAAAACTTCGTTGGTCTTTCTGCACTGTCTTCAGGGGTGAAGGAGATCCGCGCGGTCATCGATGCAGCGCGTAGAGATTTGATCTCGGGTGAGAGTACGGTCCTGTTTATTGACGAGGTTCATCGGTTTTCTAAGACTCAACAGGATGCGCTGTTAGCGGCCGTCGAGAATCGCACGGTGTTGCTTGTAGCGGCTACGACAGAGAATCCGTCGTTTAGCGTGGTAGCCCCGCTGCTTTCACGCTCGTTGCTTCTGAAACTTGAATCCTTGTCGGCTGAAGACCTCGGTGTGGTGATAGATCGAGCGATACAAGACGAACGTGGGCTCGCGGGTTCCGTGAAGCTTGCCGACGACGCGCGAGCGCAACTCATAGCCTTGGCGGGTGGAGATGCACGCCGCAGTTTGACGTACTTGGAGGCAGCTGCAGCATCAGTCGAACCGGGGGAGACAATCACTCTTGATGTCGTGAGGGAAAGCGTGAACCGTGCGGTGGTGCGTTACGACCGGGACGGCGACCAGCACTACGACGTAGTTTCCGCATTCATCAAGTCGATTCGAGGCTCAGATGTCGACGCAGCGTTGCACTATTTGGCACGGATGATTGAAGCTGGTGAGGATCCTCGCTTTATAGCGCGCAGGCTGGTCATTCATGCTTCGGAGGACATTGGTATGGCCGATCCATCAGCGTTGCAAACTGCAGTTGCCGCAGCGCAGGCGGTACAGCTGATCGGGATGCCTGAGGGTCGACTGACACTTGCACAAGCGACGATTCATTTGGCTACCGCGCCAAAATCGCCAGCAGTGATTCAGGCGATTACGCGCGCCCAGGAGGACGTGCGCGCGGGAAAGATCGGCCCGGTTCCAGCGCATTTACGGGACGGGCATTATGAGGGCGCGAAAGCGATGGGCAATGCAGTCGGTTATGTCTACCCGCATGATGACCCGAAGGGGGTAGTACAACAACAGTACATTCCCGACGGCTTAGAGGATGCGGTCTACTACACACCAACGGGCCACGGTGACGAGCGAAGAATTTCCGGGTTCTTGGGTAGGCTGCGTAGGTTAGTACGTGGTTGAGGGGTAGAGTAGTTCGAGATTGATTCGAACTTGAAAGGAAACTACTCCGTGCAAACCCATGAGATTCGTGAGCGCTTTACGCAGCACTTCGTTCGTGCAGGACATACACCAGTTCCGAGCGCATCGCTTATCTTGGACGATCCGACACTGCTGTTCGTGAATGCGGGCATGGTTCCGTTCAAGCCGTATTTTCTTGGCCAACAGAACCCTCCCTTTGAACATGGGAAAGCGACTTCGATTCAAAAGTGCGTGAGAACGCTTGATATTGAAGAAGTAGGTATCACGACTCGCCACAATACGTTTTTCCAGATGGCCGGCAACTTCTCCTTCGGCCAGTATTTCAAGGAAGGCGCGATTACTCACGCATGGGAGCTGCTGACGGGCAGCGTAGAGGATGGCGGTTACGGCCTCGACCCAGAGCGGCTGTGGGTGACGGTGTATCTGGATGACGACGAGGCTGCTTCGATTTGGGAAAACAAGATCGGGGTAGATCCGTCGCATATCCAGCGAATGGGCATGGAGGACAACTTCTGGTCCATGGGTATTCCTGGGCCATGTGGTCCGTGCTCGGAGATCTACTATGACCGTGGCCCTGAATACGGTAAAGAGGGCGGGCCAATCGCTGACGATAACCGCTACATGGAGATCTGGAACTTGGTCTTCATGGAGTCGATTCGCGGTGAGGGCGACAAGAAGGGCAACTTTGAGCTCGTCGGAGAGCTGCCAAAGAAGAACATCGATACCGGGCTAGGCATCGAACGCGTTGCCTGCCTGCTGCAGGGCGTCGACAATGTGTATGAAACAGATCTGCTCCGCCCCGTTATTGACGCGGCAGTTGAGCTTACCGGCACTAAGTACGACGCAGGAGTGCACGAAGATGATGTAAGGTTCCGCGTGATTGCGGACCACTCGCGTACAGGCATGATGATCATTCTCGATGGTGTTACGCCGTCGAACGAGGGGCGCGGTTACATTCTGCGCCGCTTGCTGCGCCGAATTGTTCGCTCTGCACGTCTTCTAGGCGCAACTGGGAACGTGCTTGAGGTCTTCATGAACACCATTATGGATACAATGACGCCGTCGTTCCCGGAGATCGCGAAGAACCGGGAACGTATCCTGCGGGTTGCTTTGGCTGAAGAACGTGCCTTCTTGAAGACCCTCGAATCCGGTACACACCGATTCGACGAAACCGTCGAGCAACTGCGTGCATCCGGAGCGAAGACTCTGCCTGGTCAGCAGGCATTCGAACTCCACGACACGTACGGTTTCCCAATTGACTTGACGTTGGAGATGGCGCATGAGGCCGGACTTGACGTCGATATGGACGCATTTAACTCCGCCATGCAGGAGCAGCGAGCTCGGGCGAAGGCTGACAATAAAGCGAAGAAGCACCGTAACGTTGATGAATCGCTCTATCGGGAGTGGGTGGACAACCACCCGACCGAGTTTGTGGGCTATTCAGAACTTGAGCATGATGCCCGAGTTCTCGGTCTCGTCCGCGACGGTGACAAGGTGAACGAGGCTGCGGAAGGCGATGAGGTCGAGGTTATTCTCGACGTCACTCCGATGTACGCCGAAGCCGGCGGCCAGATGGCCGACCGCGGTCTGATTCGCGTCGGCGATACGATGTTGCAAGTTCATGACGTGCAGAAGATCGGCAAGAAACTGTGGGTGCACAAGGCAACCGTGGAACATGGCGGCATTGGCCTCGGCGATCAGGTACAAGCTGAAGTTGATGAGAAGTGGCGTCATGGGGCGCGACAGGCGCATACCGCTACCCACCTCATTCACGCTGCGCTACGTCAGGTGCTCGGCCCAACCGCTGTCCAGGCTGGTTCGATGAACAAGCCTGGCTACCTGCGTTTCGACTTCAACTACACCGAACAGCTGACTGATGCTCAGCTCCAGGAGATTGCAACCATTACGAACCAGGCGGTGGACGCAGACTTCGCGGTTAACACCATCGAAACTTCGCTATCAAAGGCGAAGGAAATGGGCGCGATGGCGCTATTCGGCGAGAACTACGGTGACCAGGTGCGGGTGGTAGAGATCGGCGGGCCGTTCTCTATTGAGCTGTGCGGTGGTACACACGTTGAGCACTCGTCACAGATTGGACCTGTTGCTGTGCTCGGCGAGTCTTCTGTTGGCTCTGGCGCACGCCGTATCGAGGCGTACTCCGGCATGGACTCCTTCCAGTACTTTTCGAAAGAAGCTGCACTGGCCTCGGGGCTCGCTGCCGAGCTCAAGACTCCAACAGGCCAGCTGCCGGAGCGCATTGCGCAGCTCACAGAGCGGCTCCGAGCTGCTGAAAAAGAGATTGAGAATTTGCACCGTCAGCAGTTGCTGTCGAAGACTGGCGAGTTCTTGGACCGCGCAGAGACCATCGGTGCGTACAAGGTGATTGCTGCGAAGCTGCCCGACGGTATCGAAGCTGGCGATGTTCGCACCTTGGCGAACGACCTACGCGGCAAGCTGGAAGGTGAGGCCGCGGTCATTGCGCTGGCCTCTGATAACGGCGGCAAGGTGCCGTTCGTGTTTGCAGCTACCAGTGCGGCGGTAGAGAGCGGGATCAAGGCTGGCGAACTTGTGAAGTCCTTCGGTGAATACGTCAACGGGCGCGGTGGCGGCAAGCCGAACCTTGCTCAGGGCTCCGGCTCTTCCGCTGATGGTATCGATGCCGGCTTCAAGGCAATCCGCGACGTACTTGGTGCCTAAGCCCCGTAAGCACGGATCAATAGTGCGACACGCCGTATTTGGATATCCGTTGTCCCAAAAAACCAGTAGGTTTTAAGGGAAGGCACAGAGTAAACGGTTGGAGTGATGGTATGACGGTGCAGCCCGATCGCCCCGGGGTTCAAGATCCCGGGCCGGGACGTCGCCTCGGAATTGACGTCGGTACAGTTCGTATCGGTGTCGCATCGTCAGACCGTGATGCAAAGCTAGCGACTCCACTTGAGACTGTTGCCCGTGTTACAGGATTTAAAGATCGCGACGGAGCAGATATCGATAGAATCATCGACATCATCGACGAGTACAAGATCGTTGAAGTTGTTGTTGGTCTGCCACGCGATTTAAAAGGTCACGGCTCACGTAGCGTCAAACACGCGAAAGAGATCGCGTTCCGGATTAGGCGACGATCTGGGCTTCCCGTAAGAATGGCTGATGAACGTCTAACAACTGTTGCTGCAGCTCACGCCTTGCGTGCGAGCGGCGTGAACGAGCGCGCTGGTCGTAGTGTGATTGATCAAGCTGCGGCGGTTGAGATTTTGCAATCCTGGCTGGACGGCCGAACGAATTACTTCAAGGAGAATCAATCGTGACGACCCCAACAACCTCGAAACGACGTACACGGGGCACGGCGGTGCTCGTAACGTCGATCTTGCTGATCATTGGATTGATTGCCTGGATCGCGGTGATGCGTAACGGCACGAACGCCGATTTTAACGGTACCGGTAATGGTGAGGAACAAGTCGTCGAGATCCCCGAGGGCTCGAACATTTCGTCGCTGGGTCCTGAGCTTGAAGAACGTGGCATTGTTGCTTCGAACGGAGCGTTCCAGACTGCAGCTGCGAATAATGCGGACTCGGACAACATTCAGCCTGGATTTTACCGCTTGGAAGGTGAGATGAGTGCGGACAGCGCCGTGGCTGCGCTGCTTGACCCATCCAAGCGCGTGACGCCACTACAGGTTTATGGGGGTGCAACGCTCATGGATGTCAACGTAGTTGGTGGGCAACGGCGTCTTGGTATCTTGTCCATGATTCAGCAAGTTTCTTGTGGTGAGGAAGTTAAACCTGGTTGCGTTACTGTTGAAGAGCTGCACCACGTTGCGGCCGATGCGGATCCGGCGAGCCTCGGCGTTCCAGAGTGGGCACTCGAGGTAGTGAACGCTCGAGCGGGAGACGCGAAACGTCTTGAAGGACTTATTGCTCCGGGTGAGTACATCGTGGATCCAGGGGCGTCTGCCGAGGCCGTGCTCACTGATTTGATTACGCGATCTGCAAAGCAGTATGAAGCGACAGACATAGTCACGAGGGCAAAGTCAGTTGGATTGACTCCGTACGAACTCGTCGTAGCTGCATCTCTGGTTGAGCGTGAGGCTCCCGCCGGAGAGTTCGATAAGGTGGCTCGAGTTATCCTGAACCGTCTCAAAGAGCCTATGCGTCTCGAGTTTGATTCGACCGTCAACTATGGGTTGCCCTCTGTTGAGGTTGCGACGTCACGTGAGGACCGTGAGCGGGTCACTCCTTGGAACACGTACGCGATGGATGGACTACCGCAAACGCCGATTGCATCACCATCGATGGAAGCAATTGAGGCGATGGAGCGGCCTGCAGAAGGTGATTGGCTGTTCTTTGTGACCATCGATAAGGATGGCACGACAGTCTTTAACCGCACTTTTGATAAGCATTTGGAGGATACGCAGCGCGCGTATGACTCTGGCATTCTCGATTCTCAGCGCGAAGGAAATCGGGAGCAGTAATGTACCAAGCAGCCGTCCTCGGTTCCCCGATTAAGCATTCACTCTCACCGGTCTTGCACCACGCTGGGTATAAGGCTCTGGGGCTCGATGATTGGCGTTACACAAGGATTGAGTGCGTCGAAGCAGACCTTCCCAGGGTCGTGCTTGAGGCGGACGAGAGTTTCCAAGGGTTTTCAGTTACGATGCCCGGCAAGTTTGCCGCGTTAAAGGTTGCGGATCGGGCAACCGATCGGGCAATTGCGATCGGGTCCGCGAACACCCTGGTCCGCACGCACCAGGGGTGGCGGGCGGATAACACTGACTGCGAAGGAGTGCTGTACGCGCTTCGCCGTTTGCTTGGCGGAGCAGATATCCAACGAGCGGTTGTGATCGGCGCCGGCGGTACTTCTCGGGCTGTGATTTGGGCCCTTCGGGAACGAGGGGTTGAGGAAATTACTGTTATCAATCGTTCAGATAGGAGCGGCGAGCTTCGAGGACTGACGGAAGGCATTAGGTGCAACTTCGTATCTTTTGACAGTGATCTTTTCAAAGTTACGGCTGCTGCTGACGTGGTTGTTTCGACTGTCCCCGCAGATACGCTGCGGCCCTATGTTCAGCAGCTGGCTCACGCCCCGTTGCTGGATGTCATATATGATCCGTGGCCGACTCCGCTGGTATCCCAATCTGCCGCGAACGGTTACAAAGCAGTCGGGGGGCTGACGATGCTAGCGGGGCAGGCGTTCTCACAGTTCGAACAGTTCACGGGACGCAATGCGCCGCGTGACGAAATGGAAACGGCGCTCGTGGAGCATTGGACCGCGTTAGAGCAGCAAAGTCACTAGAAGATGGCGGGGGGAGCTGTTTGGGGCGCGGTCGCTCTGGGGTTGGCCTGGTCGATACTGACATGCTGGTACGACCTGAAATACACGAGGTTGCCTAATTGGCTCACGTTGCCACTGTGCGTTGTAGCTGTCATTGCCGTCGCGTTCGAGCCCTTCTTATCTGTGGGTATGCTTTGGCCTGCTACCTATTTGCTGTTTGGACAGGGCATTGGTGGCGGTGACATCAAACTCGCGCTTCCACTGGGAGTTGCTTCAGCAGCGGCTGGGGGATTCATCGGTGTTATTGTGGCGTTGTTTATAAGCAGCTTCTGCACGGTATGTTTCGCGTTACTCGTGAGGTCTCGCCGTGTTCCACATGGCCCGTCGATGGTGTTGGCGAGTTGGGCAGTAATTGGAATCTATGCTGGAAACTGCATCTTCTCATGAGAAGTGTGACAGAATAGCCATCATGTTTCGCTGGACCACTGCCGGAGAATCCCACGGCCAAGCCCTGATAGCACTTGTTGAGGATATGCCTGCTGGCGTGCCAATTACTGAGCAGGAGATCGCACATCAGCTCGCTCGTCGCCGTCTCGGGTATGGACGCGGCGCGCGGATGAAGTTTGAGCAAGACAAGCTGGAGCTGCTCGCTGGAGTTGTGCACGGCACCACGATTGGTAGTCCGATCGCGATTCAGATCGGCAATACAGAGTGGCCAAAGTGGACGACGATTATGTCTCCGCATCCGTTGGATACTTCGAATGAAGATGTGCAGAAGGCCATGTCGTCTGGGCGTGGTGCAAAGTTGACTCGTCCGCGACCAGGGCATGCGGATCTTCCAGGCATGATCAAATACGGATTCGATTCGGCACGACCTGTGCTTGAGCGTTCGTCAGCACGTGAGACGGCTGCGCGAGTCGCCGCAGGAGCGGTTGCGCGTGCGCTTTTGCGTGAGGCCCTGGGCGTTGAGGTGTTTTCGCACGTGGTTTCAATTGGGGACTCAGTGCCTGATCGTGACGTGTTGCCTTCGTTTGCTGACATTGATGCTATCGACGCCTCCCCGGTACGTGCCGCGAGCAAGGAAGCAGAAGCCTCGATGGTTGCGTGTATCGAATCCGCAAAGAAATCAGGGGACACCTTGGGTGGAGTCGTCGAGGTAATTGTCGACGGCCTCCCTATCGGCCTGGGCTCCCACATCTCTGGGGAAGCACGCCTCGACGCTCAGCTTGCGGGCGCCTTGATGAGCATTCAATCCGTGAAGGGCGTCGAAATCGGAGATGGTTTTGAGACTGCTACGCGCAGAGGGTCGCAAGCGCACGACGAGATTACGTTGAAAGATGGCCGGGTTCAGCGGCTGTCTAACCGAGCCGGTGGTCTTGAGGGTGGTATGACCAACGGTGAGCAGCTTCGTGTGCGAGCTGCTTTCAAGCCGATTTCTACGGTGCCTCGCGCGTTGCAATCTATCGATATGGCTACCGGCGCGGAGGCCACGGGTATTCATCAGCGATCCGATATCTGTGCTGTCCCAGCGGGAGGCGTGGTCGCAGAGGCGATGGTGGCACTTGTGCTTGCGGAAGCGACATTGAAAAAGTTCGGTGGGGACAGTCTCGACGAGTTGAGGCGTAACATTGCGTCGTATCAGCAATACGTTGCGCAGCGCTTCCGTTTTGATGGGGAGTAGTCCGCAAAGAAAGGATGACTGTGAACGCAGATACAGGTTCCCGACCAGCCGTAGATGAGGTTCTAGGGTCGTGCGAGTCCGGTATTCCAAAAGTCGTGCTTGTTGGCCCTCCAGGCGCTGGGAAGACGACGATTGGGCGTCGATTAGGGAGGGCATTGAACCTTCAGTTCGTGGATTCTGATTCGATAATCGAACAAGCTGAGTGTAAACCGTGCGGTGAAGTCTATGCATCGTTGGGGGAGGATGCGTTTCGTGATCTTGAGCATGAGGTTGTGAAGCAGGTATTAGGGTGCAAGGGCGTTGTGAGCCTAGGCGGTGGCGCTGTGGTTCGGCCTGAGACGAGAGCCCTGTTAGAAAACCACCTTGTCGTGTGGGTTGACGTCGGGGTGAAAGAGGGCACTCGACGGACTGCAGGAGACGGGACTCGTCCAGTGCTGGCAGCAGAAGACCCTGAAGCGCGTTACCAGGCGTTGCTTACTGAACGTGAGCCTTTCTACCGCGAGGTTGCTGACTACCGCGTCCGCACTGACGATCGTCCGCCACAGCGCATCGTTGCTGAAGTGTTAGGCGTCATCGATAGCGAATAGAACGATTCCTAGAGAGAAGAGAGGCAAGTCATGGCAGTAGTGGATGTTTGTGGGCCCCAGCCGTATCAGGTCTTCATCGACCACGACACAACTATGATGGTCGGTAATCACGTGCAGGCGCTCGGGGCGAGAAAGGCTCTGATCGTGCATCAGCCTCCGCTAGCTGCCGTTGCACGAAGTATCGCGCAAGACTTAGAAAACAATAACATTGAACCCCACCTGGCGGCCGTCCCTGATGCGGAGGACGGCAAGAGCATTGCGGTTGCAAGTGAACTTTGGGATGTTCTTGGGCGTGCCGGTTTCTCGAGGCAGGACGCCGTGGTCACTGTGGGCGGCGGTGCAGCAACTGATATGGGTGGATTTATCGCTGCTACTTGGATGCGTGGCATTGACGTCGTGCATGTCCCAACTACATTGCTAGCAATGGTGGACGCCGCAGTAGGCGGGAAGACTGGGATGAACACAGCGGAAGGTAAGAACCTGGTCGGTGCATTTCATGAGCCGAAGGGCGTCTTCATCGACTTGGAACGCGTGTACACCCTTCCAGAAGAAGAGATCGTGTCTGGCTCCGCGGAGTTGATCAAGACGGGTTTTATCGCTGACCCAAAGATTTTGGATCTATTCCAGGAGGGTGCCTCTCGTCACTGGCCTGAGCTCATCGAGCGCTCTGTCGCTGTCAAAGCAGGCGTTGTCTCCAAGGACCTCAAAGAGTCGGGGCTCCGTGAAATCTTGAACTATGGGCACACGCTTGGTCATGCAATCGAGCGACGCGAGCAGTATCGTTGGCGGCACGGAAATGCTGTTGCTGTGGGAATGATGTTCGTTGCGTACCTTGCGCTGCAGCGGGGACTTATCGACGAATCGGTTGTTTCGCTACACCGTACGATCCTTGAAGCGGCTGGGTTGCCAACGCGCTACGAACATGGCGTGTTCGATGAGCTCTATGAGGGAATGACCCGCGATAAGAAGAATAAGAACGGGCACATTCGGTTCGTGGTACTCGATGGTATCGGTTCTTGTACACGAATCGAAGATGCCACCAAAGAAGAGATGCGTGCTGCTTACGAAGCCATGATGGGGGACTAGCGCGATGATGATCCTTGTTCTCAACGGACCAAACTTGGATAGACTCGGCAAGCGGCAGCCCGAAATCTATGGCGCCGAAACCTTGGAGACACTCACACAGCGGCTGCAGAGCAAGGCTACAGCGGCAGGCGTGGATGTTGAGGTTCGTCAGTCCAACCACGAGGGCGACTTGATCGATTGGGTGCACGAGGCGGCTGACAGTAAATGGCCTGTCATCATTAATCCGGGCGGTTTTACGCATACATCAGTGGCGCTGCGCGATGCTGTTGTTGAGTTGGGAGACGGTCCGGGGTTTGTGGAGGTGCACATTTCGAATATTTTCTCGCGTGAGGCTTTCCGACATCATTCGTATTTGTCGCCGGTAGCGCGTGGCGTAATTGCCGGTCTTGGTCTGGAAGGTTACGAGCTTGCAATGCAAGTATTTATCAACGACTTGAAGGAGTCTCAATGGGTTTAGCAGATACTCGATTTGAAAACCGGCGCCGTAAGCTGGCGTCTCTTTTAGCTGGTCACCGGATCGACGACATGTTAGTAACCCATTTGACGCATGTCCGTTACTTGTCTGGGTTCTCTGGTTCCAATGGTGCGCTATTGATCTCCAAAGACCGCTCAGCCCGTATCACAACAGACGGGCGATATGCGACGCAGGTCGCAGAAGAAGTTCCTGATATCGAGGCGACGATCACTCGAAAAGTCGCCACCGAACTGCTGAGCGCAGTTGTAGAGGGACACCGCGTTGGGTACGAAGCAGACTATGTCAGTGCATCGCAGCTTGAAGCTCTGAAGCAGGCTTGTCCTGAAGGCGTGACCTTGGTGCCTGTCACGCAACAAATCGAGGGAATTCGGTTAGTGAAAGATGAACTGGAGCTTCAACGCTTGGCTGAGGCCGCGGAGCTGGCATCGACAGCGCTTCGCGAACTAGTTGACGCCGGTGAGCTCGCAGCAGGACAGTCAGAGCGCCAAGTCGCTGCCAACTTGGAATACCGGATGCGATTGCTTGGCGCTGATCGCCCGAGCTTTGACACGATTGTCGCGTCGGGTTTGAATTCGGCTAAGCCACACCATGGTGCCTCTGACCGCGTGATCGAAGACGGTGACTTTGTCACGATTGATTTCGGAATGTACCGTGCAGGATTCAACTCCGACATGACAAGAACGTTTGCGGTGGGGGAACCTTCTGCGTTTCTCCGCGAAATCTACGAGGTTACTCGTGAATCCCAGCAAGCAGGTGTCGAGGCGGCTGTTGCAGGTGCGAAGTTAGTCGACGTAGACAAAGCATGTAGAAGCATCATTGAAGACGCGGGCTACGGCGAATACTTCGTGCACTCGACGGGTCACGGTATCGGGTTGGATGTGCACGAGGGACCATACGCGGCGCTGACTGGCACTGGAGAGCTAGAACCATCGATGACCTTGACCATCGAACCGGGTATTTACGTTCCTGGGAAGGGAGGTGTCCGAATTGAGGACACCCTGATTATCACCAGCGGTGCACCACGTATTATCACCCAGTTCCCCAAGGAACTCATCGTGCTGTAGCATAATTGTGATTGCGAGAGCACATCTATTGTTAGAAAGAAGGAAGGCTTCAAGTGGCAACTACTGCTGATTTTAAAAACGGTTTGGTTCTGTTGGTAGATGGGAAACTCCAGCAGATTGTTGAGTTCCAGCATGTGAAGCCCGGTAAAGGCCCAGCTTTCGTTCGTACTAAGTTGAAGGATGTTGTCTCCGGCAAAACCGTGGACAAGACCTGGAACGCTGGCGTTAAGGTTGACACGGCAACGGTTGACCGTCGTGACATGACCTACCTGTACAACGACGGGACCAACTACGTGGTCATGGACGATAAGACCTTTGAGCAGTTCGAGCTTCCAGAAGAGAAGTTCGGTGATGCCGCAAAGTTCCTGCTGGAAAACATGCATGTCCAGGTCTCGTTCTACGAGGGCGACGCACTGTTTGCAGAACTACCGATCTCGGTTGATCTCAAGGTCGAGCACACCGAGCCGGGTCTGCAGGGCGATCGCTCCACCGGTGGCACCAAGCCTGCAACCCTGGAGACCGGCGCCGAAATTCAGGTCCCACTGTTTCTTGAGACCGGTAATGTAGTGAAGGTTGATACGCGTACTGGTGAATACCTTTCGCGTGTGAACAACTAATGGAGAATTTCAAACGCCATGGCGCACGATACCGTGCGCGTCGTAGAGCCGTCGATATCCTCTTTGAAGCCGAAGCTAGAGACATCGACCCGGTTGCTATTGTCGAAGACCGAGAGACGCTGTCTCAGAACCCGCTGAATCAAATTGCCCCGGTGGCTCCGTATACCCGGACCATCGTGGAGGGCGTGGCCCTTCAGCTCGATGATATTGACGACGCAATCGAGAAGTTTCTCAGCAGCGATTGGGAGTTGGATCGAATCCCCGCAGTGGATCGGCAGATCTTGCGCGTAGGTATCTGGGAGATCCTGTTCAACGCAGAGGTTGATGCCCCAATCACGATCTCGAATGCGGCTGAATTAGCTACGCAGTACTCAGGCGCGAAAGCGGCGCCGTATATCCACGCGGTGCTCGACGGAGTAATTCAATCGCAATCTGAAAATGCTCCAATGTCTCAGACTCACGCAGAAGAACCTGCTGACGGTCAGGAGGGCGAGGAAGCTTAACGAGTTTTCCGCTGTAAAAAAGTGGGAGGCAACGAATCAACGCGTTGCCTCCCACTTTTTAGTTTCCGCGTTGAACGGCTTCAGCGATCGTTTCTGATAGCACTTTCATCATATTTTGTGCATAGAGCACCTGGTCGACACTACGGCGGAGAGCACTCGAAAGTTGTTCATCGGTCATGCCCGCGGCAACGTGTATCTCGCTTTCAGAACGGACAACTAGTGTCTCCCCTCTGTTTGCCACAACCGCGCGGCAACCGAGCAGCGAAGAGTTCGTCTGGTTCGCGGCGAGATAGAGTGAGGGATCTGTGGAGTCGGAAGGAACGTCTGTTTCGGCATCGGCGCGGACGATCAACACGGTGTCCAGGAGTACAAACAAGACATGGAAATCATTCAGGTTTGCATGCGCGACGCGCCCTGTCGGATCATCGGACAGTTCGATGCCGTGACCCCGCATTTGTTCAATGATGCGTTCGATCGTTACCTGGGGCGTAGAAGTACTAGTGCTCAACGTGGGGGTCCTTCCAGTTCACTAACGTGGGAAATGACGTTTCCAGAAAATCAAAAGCCTGCAGTGTTGATTCGATCGATGTGACGATAAATGCGCCCAATTGATCTGGTGTTAACCCGTTTGTGACGTCTGTCGTACGGATTGCGCTCACCGCCAGCGATGGTGCATCGCTTCCTGTTTCGTTTTCGAAGAAACGCAAGGTTGGCGCAAAATGGGTTTGGTTATGTTCGTTCATTGCCAAGAGCAAGTGTGAAGCCATTTCTTGTGGCACAGCACCGCGCCAAATGGATTCGAAAATCAGATAACTATCATCCAAAGCGCACACAGTCGCGCAGTTGACGAATCCGCTTCGCAAAATATTTTCTTCAATGCGGTACTCAAGGTCCTCATTTTCAAAAATGGCTGCAACATCTGCAAGCGAAACCGGACTGGGCTGGTCAGGGATTTGTTGCGTCGTCATTGTTCCAACCCTACCAATCATTCGTCGGCCAACTACCTATGCGGAATCCTGAGAAAACTTGGCGGGTACACCTGTATAGGGGAAGCGAGCAATCTAGTGAAGAGAATTATTGACCGATATAGCGAGACGCCTTTGTGAAGGTGCTAAGATTCTGACCAGTCTCAGCATAGACAAATACCAATTTCGACATCCTTTAAATTCCGCACAGCGAGGCGGGGAAGGAGGTTCGATGAGTGACAAGCAACGCGTGACGTCTGCGCTATTAAATGAGCGTGACGTTGAGCGAACAATTGCACGCATCGCGCACCAGATCATTGAAAAGAATGCGCTTGATTCGGAGTCTTCAGACACTCCAGTCCTATTGGGTATTCCTTCGGGGGGAGTGCCACTAGCAGAGCGGATCGCGGATGCGATTCAGTCTTTTACCGGGATCACCGTCCCCGTAGGCAGCCTGGATATTACGCTGTACCGAGACGATCTCCGAGACAAGCCTCATAGGGCGCTAATGCCGACGAACATTCCGGTTGAGATCAATAACGCAACGATAATCCTCGTAGATGATGTTTTGTTTTCCGGTCGGACCATCCGCGCGGCACTCGATTCGTTGCGAGATCTTGGTCGACCACGCACTATTCAGCTTGCAGTCCTAGTTGATCGTGGACACCGCCAACTACCAATTCGCGCCGACTACGTTGGCAAGAACATTCCAACCGCCATTGCTGAAGATGTCACGGTGTCTCTGACCCCAATTGATGACATCGATGCGGTGACGCTGACCAAGGAGGTCACCACCGAATGAAGCACCTGATTTCGATCGACGATCTCAGCGTTAACGACATTCACCTCATCATGGATGAGGCAGATCGGTTCCGAGAAACCCTCGAGGGTCGCGAGATTAAAAAGCTCCCAACGCTGCGTGGACGTACGATCTTCACGCTTTTTTACGAGAATTCAACGCGCACGCGCTCCTCATTCGAGACTGCAGGTAAGTGGATGAGCGCTGACGTCATCAATATTTCTGCGTCCTCTTCTTCCGTGAAGAAGGGCGAGTCGCTGAAGGATACGGCCTCGACGATCGCTGCAGTCGGCGCTGACGCCATTGTCGTTCGCCACCCATCGTCTGGAGCAGCGAAACTCATTGCTGACTGGGTTCCTAATGTATCTGTTGTCAATGCGGGCGATGGCCAGAACCAGCACCCGACGCAGGCGCTCCTTGATGCGGTAACAATGCGTCAGAAGATTGGTGAAATCGCCGGCAAGAAAATCATCATTGTCGGCGATATTTTGCATTCAAGGGTCGCACGCTCCAACGTGCAACTGCTGTCGAAGCTTGGCGCGGATGTCGTACTCGTTGCACCACCAACCCTGTTGCCAGTTGGGGCGGAGTACTGGCCATGCCGTATCAGTTACGACTTTGATGCCGAGATTCCAGACGCGGACGTTGTAATGATGCTGCGCGTTCAGGCAGAGCGTATGCATGGCGGGTTTTTCCCATCGCACCGCGAGTACGCCACGCTGTTCGGACTCAGCAAACAGCGAGCACAGCAAATGAAACCCGGCGCCATCATCATGCACCCGGGCCCAATGCTGCGCGGTATGGAAATCAACTTTGATGTTGCAGACCGCGAAAATACTGCTGTACTGCAGCAGGTCTCAAATGGTGTTTATACGCGAATGGCTGTGCTGTTCGCTTTGTTGGCTGGAGAGGATAGCTAGAAATGTCAGTAATTGCATTGACAAACGTTCGGCCATACGGCGAATCCACCGTAAACGTCCTGATCAAAGATGGGCAGATTGCTTCGGTAGGGGAAGACGTCGATACCTCGAAGGCTGACGAAGTACTAGATGGTCAGGGTTGGGTGCTGCTGCCTGGCCTGGTGGACATGCACGTCCACCTCCGTGAGCCGGGCAGGGAAGATACGGAAACCATCGCCACAGGTTCCGACGCAGCTGCGAAGGGCGGTTTTACAGCCGTGTTTACGATGGCTAATACGCGGCCGGTGATTGACCAGCCATTCCTTGCTGAAGCGGTGTGGAACAAGGGGCAAAGCTACGGTAAGTGCGACGTGTACCCGGTTGGATCTATCACGCAAGGGCTTGAGGGCAAGCAGCTCACCGAGATGGGATTGATGTCGAAGTCCCATGTTCGTATGTTCTCGGACGACGGAAAATGCGTAAACGATCCACAAATCATGCGGCGCGCAATTGAATATGCGAAAGCATATGATGTGCTGCTCGCACAACACGCCGAGGATCACCGTCTGACTGAAGACGCCAGCGCTCACGAAGGGCCAATGGCTGCGAAGCTGGGCCTTCGTGGATGGCCGCGCGTAGCTGAAGAATCGATTGTCGCCAGGGACATGATCATGTCGCGCGATTACGGCGGACGTCTCCACGTCTGCCACGCTTCGACGGAAGGAACTGTTCAGCTCTTGCGCCTGGCGAAGCAGCATTCCTCAAAGATTACGGCGGAGGTTACACCGCACCATCTGCTGTTGACAGATGAGAAGCTGGAAACGTTTAACGGAAACTTCCGGGTAAACCCGCCGCTGCGTGAGCACAGAGACACAATTGCGCTTCGTGACGCTTTGCTGAACGGGATTATTGACGTAGTTGCGACGGACCATGCCCCGCACGGTTCGGAAGAAAAGTGTGTGGAGTTTGAACACGCGAAGCCAGGCATGCTGGGGCTCGAGACATCGCTGGCAATCATCGCGCGTGTCTTCGTTGAAGCGGGGTTGGCAGACTGGCGGTTCGTCGCAAAGGTAATGAGTGAGAGACCAGCTGAGATTTTGAGGCTGGAGGACCAGGGGAGACCGATTACTGCTGGCGAACCAGCAAACCTCACCTTGGTCGACCCGAATTCGCCGTGGACGGTAGAGCCGGAAGAGTTGGCGTCGAAAGCCTCGAACACACCATACGAGGGAATGCAGTTCAATGCGCAGGTCAAAATGACGATGCTGCGTGGAGCTATTACGTACCAAGCTGATAACGAGTAAAGGAACTAAACAATATGGTTAATGAACGTATCCCAGCGCTTCTCGTGCTTGGCGACGGAAAGGTTTTTCGAGGCTTCTCATTTGGGGCGAAGAAGCAGGTCTTCGGAGAGGCAGTGTTTAGCACCGCGATGACGGGCTACCAGGAAACGATGACTGACCCGTCCTACCACAAGCAGATCGTGACCCTTACAGCCCCACAGATCGGCAACACCGGTTGGAACGACGAAGACAATGAGTCCCACGACAACAAGATCTGGGCTGCTGGCCTTGTGATCCGCGATCTTTCCACCGTGCACTCGAGCTGGCGCGCAAAGCGCAGCCTTGCAGAACAGATGGAAAACGAAGGTATCCCGGGCATCTACGGGGTGGACACTCGTACTCTGGTGCGTCATCTCCGCAATCACGGCTCTATTGCGGCAGGAATTTTCGTCAGTGAAGACACCGAGCGTCCAGTCGATGAGCTAGTGAAGCTGGTGAACGAGCAGCCTGCGATGGCTGGGGCAGACCTCAGCGAAGAGGTCTCGACGAAGCAGCCGTACACTATCCCCGCTGAAGGCGAGAAGCGTTACACCGTCGTCGCCTACGATATGGGTATTAAGACTGCTACGCCTATGCAGTTTGCACAACGGGGCATTGAGACCGTCGTGGTGCCGGCAAATACTCAGCTAAAGGATATTGAACAGTACCGACCGGATGGTGTGTTCGTCTCGAACGGTCCAGGAGACCCATCCACCGCAGATGAAATGGTGGCGATTGTTCGCGATATTATCGCTGCTGAGATTCCGTTCTTCGGGATCTGCTTCGGTAACCAAATCTTAGGTCGTGCGCTTGGCCTCGAGACATACAAGCTGCGCTACGGCCACCGGGGAGTCAACGTTCCGGTGAAGAACCTGCGCACGGGAAAGATTGATATCACGAGCCAAAATCACGGTTTTGCCCTCCGCGGCAAGGAAGGCGACACATTCGAGACAGATTTCGGCCCGGCGTCCATCACACATGTCTGCCTGAACGATGGCACCGTCGAAGGCGTGGCATTGGACAACAACATGGCGTACTCCGTGCAGTATCACCCCGAATCAGCCGCCGGACCGCACGATGCGAACCCGCTGTTTGACCAGTTCATCTCGTTGATGGACTCGAAGAGCCCGAACAACCAGTAACCAGCATTAGAGGAGATTCACACAATGAAGCGCGAAGATATCAACCATGTGATGGTTATTGGCTCCGGGCCAATCGTTATTGGCCAGGCGTGCGAGTTTGACTACTCGGGGACGCAGGCTTGTCGCGTCCTGAAGGAAGAAGGGCTACGAGTCACGCTCATTAACTCGAACCCGGCAACGATCATGACGGACCCGGAGTTTGCGGATCACACCTATGTTGAGCCGATTGACCCAAGCTACATCGACATGATCTTGGCCCGTGAAGCAGAGCAGGGGCATCCAGTCGATGCGATTCTGCCAACGCTCGGCGGTCAAACTGCCTTGAACGCAGCGATCCAACTTGAGCGCCAGGGTATCCTGGCAAAGCATAACGTGGAGCTTATTGGCGCAAACATCGATGCAATTGAGCGCGGTGAGGATCGGCAGAAGTTCAAGGACATCGTCGAGAAGATCGGCGGTGAATCTGCCCGCTCACGCGTGTGCTACTCGATGGGTGAAGTCCACGAGACTGTCCAGGAGCTTGGGCTTCCGGTCGTTGTCCGTCCTTCCTTCACCATGGGCGGTCTTGGCTCTGGTCTCGCGTTCACCATGGAGGACCTTGACCGCATCGCAGGTGGAGGACTTGACGCCTCCCCGGAGGCAAATGTGCTGATCGAGGAGTCTATTCTCGGCTGGAAAGAGTTCGAGCTTGAGCTTGTCCGCGACCGCAATGACAACGTCATAGTGGTCGCCTCAATCGAGAACGTTGATGCGCTTGGTGTCCACACGGGTGACTCTGTCACCGTCGCGCCGGCTATGACGCTGACGGATAGGGAGTTTCAGACCATGCGTGATCAGGGTATCGCCATTATCCGCGAAGTGGGCGTCGATACGGGTGGCTGCAATATTCAGTTCGCGGTGAACCCAACTGACGGGCGCATCATCACAATTGAGATGAACCCACGTGTCTCTCGCTCTTCGGCTCTTGCGTCGAAGGCGACGGGCTTCCCGATTGCAAAGATCGCCTCCAAGCTGGCTATTGGCTACACGCTGGATGAGATTCAAAACGACATCACCGGGGTGACCCCAGCCGCGTTTGAGCCGACGCTCGACTACGTCATCGTCAAGATGCCTCGCTTTACGTTCGAGAAGTTCCCTGGATCAGACGAGACGTTGGGCACCTCGATGAAGGCTGTTGGCGAAGCAATGGGCATTGGGCGCAACTACATCCAAGGCTTGAATAAGGTCATGCGGTCAATGGAAGAGAAGCCGAACGGTTTCTGGACGAAGCCGGATAGCTACTTTGCTGAAGGCCGTGAGAATGATGTGGATGCTGTCCTCCAGGATCTGCGCATCCCGACCGATAAGCGCATGTACGATGTTGAACTCGCGCTGCGCTTGGGCGCGAGCATCGAGCAGGTCTACGAAGCCAGTGGGATTGACCCGTGGTTCCTCGCTGAGTTGGCAGCGCTCGTTGAGTTCCGCCAGGCGCTTATCGACGCCCCCGTTCTCGACGCTGAGCTGCTCCGCGAAGCGAAAGTTTTCGGGCTCTCTGATGCACAGATTGCCGCGCTTCGCCCTGAGCTAGCCGGCGAAGATGGCGTACGATCACTCCGGTGGTCTCTTGGTGTCCACCCTGTATACAAGACCGTTGATACTTGCGCGGGTGAGTTCGAAGCGCAGACGCCGTATCATTACTCCGCGTACGAATGGGATCCGGAGGCAGAGTCTGAGGTCGCCTCCTCCGATAAGGAGAAGGTGCTGATCCTGGGCTCAGGCCCGAATCGCATCGGTCAAGGCATCGAGTTTGACTACTCGTGCGTCCACGCCGCGCTGGAGCTCTCGCGGGTTGGCTACGAGACAGTGATGATCAACTGCAACCCGGAGACCGTTTCCACTGACTACGACACGGCTGACAGGCTCTACTTCGAGCCTCTGACATTCGAAGATGTCATGGAGATCTATCGCGCTGAGTCTCTGTCTGGCACGGTTGCAGGGGTTATCGTGCAGTTGGGTGGTCAGACGCCACTCGGGCTCGCGCAGCGACTCGCCGACGCCGGGGTGCCGGTAGTCGGAACTAGCCCCGAAGCCATCGATTCCGCGGAAGACCGGGGCGAGTTTGGCAAGGTGCTCGACGCTGCCAAACTGCCTGCGCCAGCGTACGGTACCGCCGTTTCCTTCGAAGAGGCACGTCGAGTAGCAAATGAGATTGGATACCCCGTCCTTGTTCGTCCTTCCTACGTGCTGGGCGGTCGAGGCATGGAGATTGTCTACGACGAGCAAAGCCTTGAAGACTACATCAATCGCGCGACCGAACTCTCGCCGGATCATCCTGTGCTTGTTGACCGCTTCCTGGATTCCGCGATTGAGATCGACGTCGACGTGCTGTCGGATGGTAAGGACGTCTACCTCGGTGGCGTCATGGAACACATCGAGGAAGCCGGCATCCACTCCGGCGATTCGGCCTGTGCGCTGCCTCCGATGACCATTGGGCCAGAGGATATTGAAAAGGTGCGTCGTTCTGCAGAGGCGTTGGCGCACGGTATCGGTGTTACTGGTCTGATGAACGTACAGTTCGCGTTGAAAGACGACATTCTCTACGTCATTGAAGCCAACCCGCGTGCGTCGCGAACCGTTCCTTTCGTGTCGAAGGCGACCGGCGTACACCTAGCCAAGGCGGCTGCTCGTGTGATGATGGGTGCGACCATCGCAGAGCTGAAGGCCGAAGAGATGATCCCGAGTGACTACGACGGTGGCTCGCTGCCACTTGATCACCCAATCGCAGTGAAAGAGGCCGTGTTGCCGTTCAACCGCTTCCGTCGGCCGGACGGAGCGATGCTCGACACCATCCTTGGTCCAGAGATGAAGTCGACTGGCGAAGTGATGGGCTTAGCGCCGTCGTTCGGAGTTGCCTACGCGAAGGCTGAGGCAGCAGCCTTTGGCGCACTTCCGACGGAAGGCACAGTATTCGTTTCTGTCGCCAACCGTGACAAGAGAACCCTGATTTTCCCAATTCAGCGCCTTTCCACAATGGGATTCAAGATTCTGGCTACAGGCGGCACAGCCCAA
The DNA here is from genome assembly GCF_001807505.1 of Corynebacterium sp. HMSC08D02. Lineage (NCBI taxonomy): Bacteria > Bacillati > Actinomycetota > Actinomycetes > Mycobacteriales > Corynebacteriaceae > Corynebacterium > Corynebacterium sp. HMSC08D02. The sequence goes on from NZ_KV789235.1 coordinate 49,280, forward strand.
ATGCTGCGAAGGAATGGGATCCCTTGCGAGATCGTATTGAAGGCCTCAGACGTCCGAAACGGGGCGGAAGGCAAATCGATCGTCGACTGCATTAACGATGGTGAGATTGACCTGATTCTGAACACGCCCGCAGGATCTTCAGGTGCACGCCACGACGGATACGATATCCGCGCCGCAGCCGTTGCACACGGTGTACCACTCATGACGACAGTTCAGGGCGTTACCGCCGCAGTCCAAGGCATCGAAGCGCTTCGTGACAATGAAATCGCTGTCATGAGCCTTCAGGAACTTGAGTCCGAAACTCGGACTGAGAACGGAGATAAGTAGCCGTGTCCTTTGCGCTCGACTTACACAGTGCTGCCCGTGAACACGGGCAGCTGTGTGTGGGCATCGACCCGCATGCACAGATCCTTGAGCAGTGGGGTCTCCCAGATACCGTAGATGGCCTTGCCGCGTTTTCCGATGCCTGTGTAGAGGCGTTTGCCGGCCATGCAGCTGTGGTCAAGCCACAGGTCGCGTTCTATGAACGATTTGGATCCGCAGGCTTCCGCGTCCTAGAGCGACTCATTCAACGCTTCCGGGAGTCACGAACGCTTGTGATAGCAGATGCGAAGCGAGGGGATATCGGTTCGACAATGCAAGGGTATGCCGACGCTTGGCTTCGACCGGGATCGCCCCTAGAAGTGGATGCCCTCACGCTGACTCCGTTTCTTGGCGTTGGTTCCCTTGCCCCTGCAATCAACACTGCCTTCGAGTATGGGAAAGGAGTATTTGTTATGGCTGCTAACTCGAACCCGGAGGCGCAGGAGTTCCAATCTCAACAGATAGACGGTGTAACAATCGCGCAGCAGATGGTTGATGCCTGTGAGGCGCTGAATAGCACGCATCGTTCAGATGTGGGGATTGTGGTGGGGGCGACGCTCTCATACGCGCTTGATCTTTCGAGGTTTACTGGGCCAGTTCTTATGCCAGGCGTTGGCGCACAAGGGGCTAGCTTTAACGACGTTCGTGAGATCGCGGGGAAGAGAGTTGGGCAGTTTTATCCCAATATGTCACGTGGGATTCTTACTGCTGGTCCGGACCCAGATGAACTGCGAAAACGTGCTGTTGACCAGGCGAATTGGCAATAGGGACAGCTCGTATTTACCAGATTGCATAATTGCTGGTAGTTTAGTTGCGTCGATGCGTTGACGTGGCTAAACGCCATGCAATACATCATGAAGAAAACTTCCTAGTGCTACACTGGCTCGGAGCCGCTTGCTTAGTCCGGTACTATCGGGGCTGGTAAATCGCGGTCCGGTGCCAAAGCACTGGAGCAATAGAACTACTATCTACATGGAGGAAACCGTGGCACTTCCACAGTTGACCGATGAGCAGCGCAAGGCAGCACTTGAGAAGGCAGCAGAAGCGCGTAAGCAGCGTGCAGAGCTGAAGGCTTCGCTGAAGCGCGGCGACACGAACCTCGCTGAGGTTTTGGAGAAGGCAGCTACCGATGAAATCATCGGTAAGACCAAGGTCTCTGCGCTCCTGGAGGCTCTGCCAAAGGTTGGCAAGGTGAAGGCTCGCGAGATCATGGAAGAGCTTGAGATTGCACAGACGCGTCGTCTGCGCGGTCTGGGTGACCGTCAGCGCCGTGCCCTGCTTGAGCGCTTTGGTTTCTCCGAGGACTAATCCAGTGTCGACTCCCACTTCACGCGGTAATCTCGTAGTTCTGGCCGGCCCGTCAGCGGTAGGGAAGTCAACCGTTGTGCAGCGCTTGCGCACAGAAGTTCCTGAACTGTACTTCTCTGTCTCAATGACAACGCGCGCACCTCGGCCGGGCGAACAGGACGGCAAGGATTACTTCTTTGTTACGCCCGATGAGTTCCAACAGAAGATTGATTCGGGCGAGATGCTTGAGTGGGCAGATATCCATGGAGGGCTCCAGCGCTCCGGTACTCCAGCTTCTCCAGTGCGCGAGGCGTTGGAGGCTGGTCGGCCAGTCCTCGTCGAAGTCGACTTGGTTGGAGCTCGAAACATCAAAGGCTTGATGCCCGAGGCGGCCACCGTGTTCTTGGCCCCGCCGTCGTGGGAGATTCTTGTAGAGCGACTCACTGGCAGGGGCACGGAGACGCAAGAGGTGATCGAGCGTCGTCTGGAAACTGCCCGCAACGAGATTGCGGCACAGGACGAATTCGACAACGTCGTGGTCAATGACAACATCGATGACGCTGTCGCTGCTATAGTGGACCTTCTTGTGGGGTCTGACGGCCGAGACACTGACAATTAATTGAAGTACAACGAGAAGTAGGTTGAATTGAGCACGATCAACAGCGATCTGTTGCAAGATGGCTCTGCGGGCGACGCGGAAGAAAAAGCATACGACACCCCTGATGGTATTACCGCACCCCCGATTGATGAGCTACTGACGAAGGTTTCGTCGAAGTACGCCTTGGTAATCTTTGCGGCCAAGCGCGCCCGCCAAATCAACAGCTACTACCAGAACTCAGACGAGGGCGTTTTTGAGTTCATCGGGCCATTGGTGACGCCAGAGCCGGGTGAGAAGCCGCTTTCGATCGCGCTTCGTGAGATCAACTCGAGTTTGCTCGAGCACGAAGAGGGCATGTAACTCCCCGCACCCTCATATCACACACTTGCCCCGCAGTGGCTCCCTAATGGAAGCGGCTGCGGGGTTTTGCGTACACTCTTTTGCTATGAACGAAGTGAGCAAGGTAGTCGTTGGCGTTTCGGGCGGTATCGCAGCGTACAAAGCCTGTCAGATTGTTCGCGGATTTCGCGAGCAAGGGGTTGACGTACGGGTTATTCCGACAGAAAACGCCTTGAAGTTTGTAGGTGCGGCCACTTTTGAGGCGCTGTCTGGCGCTCCGGTAGACACTGATGTTTTTTCGCGCGTTGATGAGGTGCAGCACGTACGAATCGGGCAGGATGCGGACGTCATTGTGGTGGCTCCAGCTACTGCAGACTTTCTGGCGCGCGTGGCTGGTGGGCGCGCTGATGATCTCTTAACTTCCACACTGCTCATGGCAACGTGTCCCGTCGTGCTCGCTCCGGCAATGCATACTGAGATGTGGAACAATCGCGCTACGCAACACAACGTGTCGGTCCTTCGCTCTCGGGGGTACACCGTACTGGAGCCAGCGCATGGGCGGCTGACGGGCAAGGACAGTGGGGCAGGTCGGCTTCTCGACCCCTCGCAGATTGTCAAGCTGACAGAGACCGTGGCTGCTACCAGGCCAATTGAGCAAACGCTCAAGGGTAAAAGAGTGTTGATCAGTGCCGGAGGCACTCGGGAGCCACTTGATCCTGTCCGATTCTTGGGGAATCATTCCTCCGGCAAGCAAGGTTTTGCTCTGGCAGAGATTGCGGCACAAAGAGGTGCCCACGTTGATATCGTCGCCGGTGCCATTGACCACTTGAGCATCCCCGCTGGTGCTGAGATACATCGTGTCACTACTGCTCTCCAGATGAATGAGGCGATGCGCAGCCTTGCTCCACAAGCCGACATCATCGTTATGGCTGCTGCTGTAGCTGATATGAGGCCACGGCATGCGGCGCAGAAGAAACTGAAGAAAGATGGCAACAGTCAAGAGCTTTCTCAGGTGGACCTGGTTGCAAACCCCGATATTTTGCAGGGACTTGGTGAGATGAGGAAAAAGGGGCTTACCTCTGCGACGATTATTGGGTTCGCTGCGGAGACCGATAACGAACTTGAGAACGCCCGGCGCAAGCTGCAGCGCAAGGGAGTGGACGGTCTGATGGTGAATTCGGTGGCGCAGGGAGCTGTCTTCGGGCAGGCACACAATCAGGGGTGGTTCCTTGATAGTTCGGGTCGGGAACAGGCGATTCCGCATGGTACAAAGCTGGAAGTTGCAGTGCACCTGCTGGATAAGGTTGAGTCACTCCACATGTAGAAACGACGTTTGAATTATTAGACCGAGTGGTCTACTCTAAGGTGCATTGCATCAACGGTTGGCGATGGTACGTCTTCGCTGGCCATTCTCTGTAGGAACGAAAGAGCAAAAGGAAGACCGCTTTGTCTACACGTGATACTGGTACGTACTACCGTTTATTCACCAGTGAATCGGTGACTGAAGGTCACCCCGACAAAATCTGCGACGCAATTTCGGACGCGATTTTGGACGACATGCTCAAGCAGGATCCGTCCTCGCGTGTCGCTGTAGAAACCTTAGTGACGACCGGTCAGGTGCACGTGGTGGGTGAGGTACAAACCGAGGCTTACTCAAACATCGCCAAGATTGTCCGCGACAAGTTGGTCGGAATCGGGTTTTCTTCGTCGGAGGTGGGCTTTGATGGCCGTACATGTGGAGTGAACATCGCCATCGGCGATCAGTCTGCTGAAATTTCGGACGGCGTTAGTTTTTCTCAGGAGTCGCGCGAGAACGACACCATCGAAGCGCTCAACCAAACAGGTGCTGGTGATCAGGGGCTGATGTTTGGTTACGCTACGAATGAAACCGAAGAGTACATGCCGCTACCAATTGCGCTTGCGCACCGACTTGCGCGACGCTTGACCGAGGTGAGAAAGATGGGCACCGTTGTGGGCTTGCGCCCGGACGGTAAGACTCAGGTGACGTTCGCTTACGACGGCGACACCCCAGTGGCACTGGATACCGTGGTTATTTCCACGCAACACGACCCGGACTTCGTCGGAGAGGAACTCGAGAACGCGCTCCGTACCCATGTGCTCGAGTGGGTAATCGCTGACGCTGGGTTAGAGAAGTTCTACACGGATGACACCAAGCTGCTGATTAATCCCTCGGGTTCGTTTGTGCTTGGGGGCCCGATGGGAGACGCCGGGTTGACTGGGCGAAAGATCATCGTAGACACATATGGTGGCATGGCCCGGCACGGCGGTGGTGCGTTTTCCGGCAAGGATCCATCAAAGGTTGACCGCTCTGCTGCGTACGCAACTCGTTGGGTTGCCAAGAATATTTGTGCAGCTGGTTTAGCAGACCGCGTCGAGGTGCAGGTAGCGTACGCGATTGGGCGAGCAACCCCGGTTGGCCTCTACGTTGAGACGTTTGGCACCGCAGCTGAAGGACAGACGAACGAGTCAATTCAGCAGGCTGTGGAGAAGGTCTTTGATCTTCGTCCGGCCGCAATTATCAAAGAACTTGACTTGCTTCGCCCAATTTATGCCCAAACGGCTGCGTACGGTCACTTTGGGCGCACGGATGTCGACTTGCCGTGGGAGCGTTTGGACAAGGTAGATGACCTGCGCGCTGCAGCAGGGGTATAAGGCACGGCTGAATGTCGAAGCAGCCCGCAACCTTCCTTCCTGTCGCTAAGGTGCTACCGCAGCTTGGGTTGGCACATCTAGACCGCACCTTTGACTACTACGTAGCTGAAGAGCAGTCAGAAGATGCGCAGCCGGGAACGCGGGTGCGGGTGCGGTTCGCTGGTCGACTTGTTGATGGGTTGATTCTTGGCCGGACGGAGGCCCCTGAGCATGTAGGTAACTTGCGGTTCCTCGAGCGCGTGATTTCATCGGAGGTTGTCGCTCCAATCCAGTTACGCCAGCTTGTCGACGCACTCGCTGAGCGCTATGCCGGCGTCAGGTCTGATATCTATCGCTCAGCGATCCCTCCTCGGCATAAGAAAGCTGAAGAGACAGACACTTCTACACCTTGGGCGGAGCTTGGTGAGGCCACCGAGCCAGATCTTTCGGGATGGAGTACATATCAATACGGTGAATCATTCGTCGATGCTGTGCTTGCCAGAAAGCTAGTGCGAGCAGCGTGGCAGGTTGCACCAGGTGCTCCGTGGGCAGGTCCTGTTGCTGCTTTGGCTGCAAAAGTCGCGCTTGACGGTGGCGGAGCACTCATCGTCGTACCGGACCAGCGAGATGTAGATAGCCTCGAAGCACAGTTGAAGAAGGTGGTCGGGCCTCGGCAGATAAGCACGCTCACTTCTGCACAGGGTCCGCAGGCAAGGTATTCACGATATCTTTCGGCATTGCATGGGCAGGCCCGAATCGTGGTGGGGACTCGCTCTGCCGCGTTTGCGCCGGTACAGGATCTTCGACTGCTTGTGCTCATGGATGATGGCAACGACAATCTTGTTGACCCGCGTGAGCCGTATGTGCATGCTCGCGAGGTCTTGACGACGCGCTCCGCGCTTGAGCACGTCCCTTTAATCATCGGTGGTGTCGCAAGAACTGCAGAAACCCAAATGCTGGTCGAATCGGGTTGGATGCATGGGTTGGAGGCGTCGAAAGGCACGATTCGAGAGCGGATGCCGCGGATCTATGCAGCGGGGGATTCCGACATCGCACTAGAACGTGACCCACGTGCAAGGCAAGCAAGGCTTCCTTCTGCGGCGTTCCAAGCAGCAAAGCGGGCTCTTGAGCGTAATCGCCCGGTGCTGTTTCAGGTGCCTCGTGCTGGATACATTCGTGCGCTGGCTTGCGGTGATTGCCGCACTCCGTCGCGGTGTCGTGCGTGCAATGGACCGCTCGAGTTGCCACAAAGTGGGGATGCCTCCGCACCAACCTGCCGGTGGTGTGGCCGCATAGATCCGTCTTATCGTTGTGTTGCATGTGGTTCGCGAAAGCTGCGCGCAGTGGTATTGGGCACAGACCGGACGGCAGAGGAGCTTGGCCGAGCATTTCCTCATGTTCGTGTGCGGAACTCCTCGGGCGAGAAGGTACTCGCTGAGGTTGAGCCTCAGGCACAGCTTGTTGTAGCCACGCCCGGCGCGGAACCCGTAGTGGAAGGCGGGTACGGAGCAGCGGTGCTGATGGATGCGTGGGCGCTGCTGCAACGTCCAGACTTGCGAGCAGCTGAAGAGACATATTCGAGATGGATAGCGGCTGCAGCGCTGGTTGAGCCCCATGAACGCGGCGGGGAGGTCGTCGTGACCGCTGATCCGGGAATTGCGGTTGTGCAGTTCTTCCTGCGCTGGGATCCGTCCGGCTATGCGGCGCTTGAGCTTGGACATCGAAGAGAGGTTTCGTTTCCGCCAGCTGCTCACGTAGCAGTGGTGGACGCACCACGTGTCGCTTTGGAAGATTTTTTCGCACATACGACGCTTCCTTTAGCTGCTGAGTTATTGGGGCCTGTCGACTTACCGAGCGGGGTCTCATTACCTGGCACTTGGGACGAGCAGCAGTTCGGCCCTGCGCAGCGCATGCTGGTGAGGTGCGCAGTGCAAGAACGGAATGAGCTAGGTCGTGCTTTACGGGCTGGAGTGATCAGTAGAGCGACGCGCAAGCAGGATTTACCGCTGCGGGTGCAGGTTGACCCTCTGCATATTGGATAGTGTTGCGCCCGTGGAGCCGAGAGGTGGGTAGACTATCGATCCATGACAGTTCGCAGGCTTCGATTGCTCGGGGATCCTGTGCTCAATGAAGTAGCTCAAGAGGTTACTGAGTTTGGCGCTCGGATTCGCACGCTGGTCAATGACATGTTCGACACAATGGATAACGCAGGTGGTGTTGGCTTGGCTGCAAATCAGATTGGCCACAGCCAGAGGGTGTTCGTCTTCGATTGCCAGGGGCTTCGGGGACACATTGTGAACCCGTCGTGGTCGCCGCTTTCTGGGGATAGTCAGCTGGGTACTGAAGGGTGTCTGTCCATTCCCGGTGTTAGGGCCGATGTGGAGCGATATCGCTCCGTAGTCTGCAACGGTGTCGACGCAGAGGGACATCCGTTGTCGATCCTGGGAACAGGACTCCTCGCGCGGTGCATTCAGCACGAGACTGACCACCTTGACGGCGTTGTGTTCTTGGAGCGTCTGTCTGCGGAAGAAAAGAAACAAGCTATGTCACAAGTTCGAACATCAACGTGGTGGAAGGAACGGTAATGCGTATTGTGTTTGCTGGGACGCCAGAACCTGCAGTCGTGGCGCTGGAGGCGTTGCTTCATTCAGAGCATGAAGTAGTTGCGGTGCTCACGCGCCCTGACGCGCCGAAGGGGAGGGGGCGGACGCTTCACCCGTCGCCCGTTAAGAAAGTTGCGCTTGAGCATGGCATTGAAGTACTTGAGCCGAAGACATTGCGTGGTAATGCAGAAATCGTCGAACGTCTACGTGCGATTGCTCCAGATGCGATTCCCGTAGTAGCGTACGGCAACCTTGTTCCACCTGAGCTGCTCGACTTGCCTCAGCACGGGTGGGTGAACCTCCACTTCTCGCTTCTGCCTGAGCTCCGGGGAGCAGCTCCAGTCCAGGCTGCAATCTTGTCGGGATTGACGACGACCGGTGCCACGACATTCCGCATCGATGAGGGACTCGATACAGGTCCAGTTCTGGCTACGTTTGAGGAAGCGATTTTGCCTACCGATACCGCGGACGATCTCTTGACCAGGCTTGCGTACGAGGGTGCTGACTTGCTTGTTGCCACGATGGATGGTCTCGCCAGTGGCAGCATAGTACCGGAACCACAGCCCGTGGATGGCACATATGCCCCGAAAATTCAGAGCAAGGATGCTCGGATTCAGTGGGATTGTGACGCCGAAGTAGTTGATCGTACGATCCGCGCATACACGCCAGGACCTGGTGCGTGGACAATGCTCGGTGAGCAGCGTGTCAAAATCGGGCCGGTGTCGATCGGTGACTCGGATACGCTTGGCGCGGGCGAAGTGGCCGTCGAAAAGAATCGGGTGCGAGTTGGGACTGGGACAGTCGATGTGATCTTGCAAGAGATACAACCGCCTGGGAAGAAGCGTATGGCTGCAGATGCGTGGGGGCGCGGGCTCGCAACCGAGACTATTGAGGCAGGGGTGAAATTTGTATGAGCGGAGGGTTCCGATCCCGGTCTGCGGGGCGTCGTAAGCCTGCGACAGTAAGCAAGAAGACGGCGAAGGTTGCACAAAAGCGAACCAACCAGCAAGCGCCAAAGGTTGATATTGGTGACCCTGCTCGTGAGGCAGCGTGGTCGACGCTGATGCGCGTCGACATAGACGGGGCGTTCGCGAACTTGGTCTTGCCAGGAATACTCCGTGAACACAAGGTGCGCGGCAAGGATGCTGCATTTGCCACGGAGCTGACGTATGGAGCACTGCGATCGCTCGGAGTGATTGATGCAGTTCTTCAGGAGTGCTCGAGCCGCGCTATTGCTGATCTCGATGCTGAGGTACGCGCAGCTCTGCGATTAGGCGCTTACCAGTTGCTGTACACCAGAGTCGGGCAGCATGCCGCGGTTGATACTTCTGTGCGCTTGGTTATCGGCGCTGGGAAACAGGGCGCGAAAGGTTTTGTTAATGCGGTGCTGCGAACGATGAGTCGGCAACCCTCGAAGCACTGGATAGACACCTGCAAGCCCAATGAGCCACTGGAGCGCATCGCGTTCGAGCACGCGCATCCTGTTTGGATTGCTCGTTCTTTTGCAACGGCGTTAGGGGTTGAAGCAGATGATCCGGAGCTGGCCGAGGCCCTCGAAGCTGACTCGGAGCGTCCCATCGTGCATCTTGTCGCACGGCCCGGCGAGATCTCCGCGGAGGAGTTGGCACTCATCACTGGTGGCGACATTGGCAAGTACTCCCCGTATGCCGTGTATTTGCCTGAGGGGAACCCAGGTGAGCTGCAGCCGGTACGTGATGGTTTCGCAGCGGTACAAGACGAAGGCTCTCAGTTGATAGCACGGGCACTTGTCCAAGCGACCGTCGCTGACGACCAGGGACGCTGGTTGGACCTCTGCGCAGGCCCGGGTGGCAAGGCTGCATTCATCGGTTCCTTGGCGGCAATTGATGGTGCACGCGTTGATGCAGTCGAGGTTGCGCCTCACCGTGCGGAGCTTGTGCAGAAGGCGACGAAAGGTTTGCCGGTCAGTGTTCGCACAGGGGACGCGACAACCATTGAGCTCGAGTCTGGATACGACCGAGTGCTTGTCGACGCCCCCTGTTCCGGCCTCGGATCGTTGAGGCGTCGGCCTGAAGCACGCTGGACGAAGCACGAGTCAGATATCGCTTCGCTCACCCAGCTACAGCTCAAGCTGCTCAACATAGCCATTACTGCGACAAAACCTGGTGGCGTAATCGTGTACTCGACATGTTCGCCAGATATTCGGGAGACCAGAGGCATCGTTGACGCTGTGCTGGCCACAGGCGAAGTCGAGGAGTGCGATGCACAGCAACTTGTTGCGCCAATGGAAAACGTCGGTCCACATCGTAGTGTGCAGATGTGGCCACACCGCCACGGAACTGACGCAATGTTCTTCGCAGTTCTTCGCAAGAAAACACTAGGGTAGAGGCATGATTTATATTGCGCCGTCCATCCTCGCCGCGAACTATGCAGCTCTCGGCGAAGATGTTGAGAAAGTTCCGAACGCCGACATGCTCCACGTAGACATCATGGACGGTCATTTTGTGCCGAACCTTTCTTTTGGTCCGGATGTGACCAAAGCAGTCAACGGGGTGACCGACCAGTTTCTCGACATGCACCTCATGATCGAGGAACCTGAGCAGTGGTTCGAGACCTATGCCAACGCTGGTGGTGATCGAATGATTTTCCACGTCGAGGCAACGAATGACCACGTCGCTGCTGCGAAGCAGTGCCGTGAATTAGGCGTGCAGGCGGGATTTGCTATTAAACCGGGCACACCAATCGAGCCATACCTCGACGATCTTGAGCATTTCGAGGAAGTGCTCGTGATGAGTGTGGAGCCCGGTTTTGGCGGACAGAAGTTCATGCCGGAAGTGCTCTCGAAGGTGTTTACCCTGCGTGACCACATTCGCGCTGCTGGCTTGTCCACGGTAATTGGGATCGATGGTGGCATCGCCAACTCCACAATTGCTCAGGCGGCCGAGGCCGGTGTGGACGCCTTCGTGGCTGGATCCGCAGTATTCGGCGCAGATAATCCCGCTGAAGCAGTAGATACGCTGCGTCGGATGGCAAAGGAAGCGGCTGGCGTCGCGTGATCGAAGCAGCTATCGCAGCAGGGGATGCAGTCCGCGGGACTACGAGTCCCAATCCACCAGTTGGATGTGCGTTGTATAGCCCAGACGGAGTTCTAGTCGCTACCGGCGCGACGGCCCCCGTCGGCGGGCCACATGCGGAGGTTCAAGCACTTCGTAAGGCAGGAGCTCGTGCAGAAGGCGCTACAGCCGTTGTCACGTTGGAGCCGTGTAACCACACTGGACGAACTGGCCCGTGCACAGAGGCACTGATTTCTGCGGGTGTTGCCAAGGTTGTGTATCTCACGGCTGACCCGAATCCTCTCGCTACAGGCGGTGCTCAGCGGCTTGAAGCCGCGGGTATCGACGTCCGCTTCGAGCCTTACCGCGTTGAAGCCCTTCAGCCTTGGATTACCTCTATACGCCACAATCGGGTCAGCGTGACCGCGAAGTTTGCGATGACGTTGGATGGGTTCACCGCAGCGATTGACGGCTCCAGCAAGTGGATTACCGGACCTGAGGCGCGCCAGTTCGTGCACCGTGACCGCGCTCAACGCGACGCCATCATCGTTGGGACCGGAACCGCGATCGCTGACAATCCTTCGCTCACCGCGCGTAGACCGGATGGAAGCCTGTATCCGCACCAGCCTCGCCGCGTTGTAATCGGCACGAGAGAAGTGCCCGAAGGAAACTTACGCGAGCTAGGCTTTTTGCAGTATCCGACCCCTGAGGCAGCATGCGCAGAACTTTGGGAACTTGGCTGCCGTGACGTACTTGTTGAGGGTGGAGCGAATCTCCTCAGCAGCTTCTTTACCCGCGGTGTTGTCGACCGGGTGCAAGCATATATTGCGCCAAAACTGCTAGGCCAAGGTCGCTCGGTGCTGGACGCTGCACTGGCGCGTACGATAGGCGACGCATTCGAATTTAAGATCTGCGACGTGCACCAACTTGGCGAGGACGTATTGATAGAAATGGAGACTGCATAGTGTTTACAGGACTGGTTGAGGAAGTTGGTTCGGTGGCGTCAATCGAGCCACTCGACGACGCAGTTCGGATCCGTATCGGCGCAGAGACCGTACTTGCAGGAGTGGAACTTGGAGACTCGATTGCTGTCGACGGGGTGTGTCTCACAGTAGTTGAGGCCACAGAAAATTCTTTTACTGCAGACGTCATGCTTGAAACTTTGCGTCGTTCCCGTATCGGTGAATACAAGGAAGCAACCCTGGTCAATCTTGAGCGCGCACTAGCAGTGGGAGACCGACTTGGTGGTCACATTGTGCAGGGGCACGTCGATGCAGTGGCGACACTTCAACATCGCTCGCCTGGTGAGCACTGGGACGTACTGCGGTTTTCGCTCCCTGAAAAAGTACGAAAGTACGTGGTGGAAAAGGGCTCTATCACGATCAGCGGGATCTCGTTGACCGTCTCTGCAGTAGGAGATGGTTGGTTTGAAGTCTCGCTCATCCCTGCGACCCTACAGGCGACGACCGCAGGTTCATGGAAATCAGGCGATTCGGTCAACATCGAAGTCGATATCATTGCCAAATACGTTGAGAACATGGTGAGGCACTAACATTGGGTTCCATGAATGCTCCTCAGGACTCCGTTGGACGTAATTCGCAGCTAGACACCGTCGAAGATGCAGTAGCAGCTATTGCTCGCGGTGAAGCAGTCGTTGTTGTTGACAACGAGGATAGGGAGAACGAGGGGGATCTTATTTTTGCCGCCGAGTTCGCCACCCCGGAACTCGTAGCGTTTATGGTGCGCTACACCTCCGGATACATTTGCGTCCCGCTCGAGGACGAGCGTGCGGATGAGCTCCAACTGCCGCCCATGGTTGCTCATAATGAGGACGCCCGCGGCACCGCGTACACGGTCACTGTCGATGCAGCGACAGGATCGACAGGTATTTCCGCAACATCGAGAGCTGAGACTATTCGACGCCTCGTCGATACGAAGTATGGGCCGCATGACTTCACTCGTCCGGGCCATATCGTGCCTCTGCGCGCACGCAAGGGAGGGGTGCTCACGCGGGATGGACATACCGAGGCCTCAATCGATCTCGCGCGCTTGGCAGGACTTACTCCGTGCGGTGTGTTGTGTGAAATCGTGTCCGAGGAGGATCCGACGGATATGGCGCGGTTTGATGAACTGCGCAAGTTCAGCGACCGGCACGGTCTCAAGATGATCTCCATCGAGCAGCTTATTGCTTATCGACGCCGCCATGAGATGACAGTCGAGCGCACTGTCGAAACCAAGTTGCCGACCGAGTTCGGTACGTTTGCCGCGTACGGTTATCGCAATCGCATCGATGGTTCCGAGCACATCGCATTGGTAGTCGGGGACGTCGCGAACTGTGACGATGTACTTGTGCGGGTTCACTCCGAGTGCTTGACGGGGGATGCCTTTGCGTCGAAGCGGTGCGACTGTGGTCCGCAGCTCCATGAGTCCATGCGCCGGATTCAGGAAAAGGGTTGTGGTGTGCTCGTGTATGTTCGCGGGCACGAGGGGCGCGGTATCGGACTCCTCGCCAAGCTCGAGGCCTATCGCCTGCAAGACCAGGGCCTTGACACCGTTGATGCCAACCTTGAGCAGGGGCTGCCCGTCGATGCCCGAGAGTATTCGGTTGCCGGACAGATTTTGAAAGACCTTGGTATCATTTCGTTTACACTGTTATCCAATAATCCGGAAAAGGTGGAAGCGCTCAGCGGCTTCGGTCCGATCGTGAAAGAGCGGGCTCGAATCGAAATTGTGCCTACTCACGAGAACATCCGGTATTTACAAACCAAGCAGTTGCGCATGGGGCATGATCTCCCGTTGGCTGCTTCGTGGACTGAGCAGGAGGACGATTAGATGGCAAGTGTCGGTGCACCTGATGCGCAGACGATAAGTGGCGAGGGCTATACAGTCGCCATTGTTTCGACACTGTGGAACCAGAAAATCGTGGAGCGTCTCCGGGACCGGGCGATCTCGACTGCCCGAGAAATGGGTGCTAAGTATGCGGAATTTACCGTCGCTGGCGCGTTAGAATTGCCGGTTGTGGTGCAGGCCTGTGCTCAGCGTTACGACGCTGTCGTAGCGCTAGGGTGCGTAATTCGAGGTGAGACGGCGCACTTTGAGTACGTTTGTGACTCGGTGACCGCAGGGTTGACCCGCATCGCACTCGACGAATCAACGCCCGTCGGAAACGGAGTACTCACCGTCGAAGAAGAAGACCAGGCCTACGAGCGTGCTGGTGGAGAGGACGCGAAGGAAGACAAGGGCGCGGAAGCCGTGCAGGCAGCAATCGGTGCCCTCATCGAGCTTGAAAAAGTCCGAGCGACCCCGAAGAAACATTCATAACTGAAAGAACGTAGCGTGTGCTACGGCAGCGAGGAGTAAAGAGTAGTGAGCGAAGAACAGTCGGTTGCACGCAAGATTGATGAAGCGGAGCTTGCAGACCTCAACGCACTAGACCCACACGCTTCGATCTCGACTAAGCCGTGGGAGCTGACGATTCGGTCCCCATTTCTGAAGAAAGTCGCAGCTGTATGCATTCTTGTGCTGATGGCCGTGCACATCTTCATGGCCGCCGTCGTTGACGTGGAATTTTCGGGCCTCACAATTACGTGGCTCGACAAGTTTGCTTTCGTTGGAGTCGGTATCATCCTCTCGATTCTGACCTGGCTCGTGTTGACGCGGCCGTGCGTCCAGGTCAATGAGGATGGTGTCGAGGTAGCCAACATTATCGGGACGCGATTTTACCCCTGGCTAGTTATCTATGGGCTTTCGTTCCCAAAGGGCGCCCGAATGGCCAGGCTAGAGCTTCCAGACTTTGAATACGTTCCACTGTGGGCGATTCAGGCTGCAGATAAAGAGCTAGCGTTGCATGCAGTTGCGGAGTTCCGCGAGCTCGAAGCTAAGTACATGCCGTCAGAATAGGGAGCGCGGAGCGTTTTGGCTGATCCCACTTCCTACCGTCCGGCTCCAGGGACGATCCCCACCGACCCAGGTGTTTATAAGTTTCGCGACCCTCATGGTCGCGTCGTCTACGTCGGTAAGGCGAAGAACCTGCGAGCTCGACTCAGCAACTATTTCCAGCCACCGGCGCAGCTCCATCCGCGAACGCGCCAGATGGTATTTACCGCCAGCTCCGTGGAGTGGACGGTTGTAGCGAGCGAAGTTGAGGCGCTGCAGCTTGAGTACACGTGGATCAAGAAATTCGATCCCTGGTTCAACGTCATGTACCGGGATGACAAGACGTATCCCATGCTCGCTGTGAGCGTGAAAGAGCGCTACCCCCGGGCATTCTTCTACCGGGGGCCGAAACGAAAAGGTGTCCGCTACTTTGGGCCGTTCTCGCACGCGTGGGCCGTACGCGAAACGCTTGATCTATTGACGAGAGTGTTTCCGATTCGTACCTGTTCGAACGGTGTGTTTAATCGACATGAGTCGCTCGGGAGACCATGCCTGTTGGGCTACATCGATAAGTGTTCGGCACCGTGCGTACAACGTGTTGATCAACAGGAATATGACGAGATTGTTGCCGGGTTCCTCTCGTTTATGGGCGGACGAACAGAGCACGTTGTCAGATCCCTCAAGCAGCAAATGGCTACTGCGGCAGAAGAACTCGAGTTTGAAAAGGCAGCGCGTCTTCGCGATGACCTTGGCGCACTGGACAAAGTGATGGAGCGCCAAGCCGTAGTGCTCAGCAGCGATACGGATGCTGACATCATTGCTATCGACAGCGATGAGCTGGAAGCAGCTGTGCAAATCTTTAACGTTCGTGGTGGTCGCATTCGTGCCCAGCGAGGCTGGGTCGTTGAGAAGACCGGCGACGAACCCGGCAGTTTGGACCGGTTAGAAGAGGGGGAAAAGGACCCTGCAGTTCCCACACTGATGCAGGACTTTCTGGTTCAGTACTACTCAGATGCCGTTGAGCGTGACGCCCAGGAGCGAAAAGAAGACCTACAGATTACAGAGCAATTCCGACGAAGGGGCGTCGATAAGCAATCGCATCGCGAAGCGGTGCCGAGTATTCCGGTGCCGCGTGAAATCCTTGTTGCGGAACTTCCAGAAGAGTTGGCCGACGTCTCTACGCTATTGACACAGCTTCGAGGTGCGCAGGTTGACATCCGCGTGCCGCAACGTGGCGACAAAGCAGCGTTGCTGGAGACAGTCCACCGCAATGCCGCTGAAGCACTCCATCAGCACAAGCTGAAACGCGTAGGCGATCTCACTGCCCGTTCACAGGCATTGCAGGATATTCAGTCGGCGCTTGGCATGGATGAAGCTCCGTTACGAATTGAGTGCACCGACATTTCTCATATTCAGGGCACAGACGTTGTGGCGTCGCTGGTTGTGTTTGAAGATGGTCTGCCGAAGAAGAACGATTACCGGCGATACCAAATTAAAGAAGCAGCCGGCGATGGGCGCTCCGATGATGTTGGATCGATAGCTGAGGTCACTCGACGGAGGTTTAAGCGCTACCACGAGGACAAACTCGCCAATCCCGACGAAGAAGTAAGCAAGATGATGTTTGCGGAGGAGGCGAGTGAGGTCGCTTCCACCGGCAATCAACGATTTGCCTATCCACCACAATTGTTTATCGTCGACGGCGGAAAACCACAGGTAAACGCAGCGCAGGCGGTATTTGATGAGCTTGGTATCGTGGATGTGCAGCTCATCGGGCTGGCAAAGCGACTGGAAGAAATCTGGGTTGCCGATGACGATGAACCAATCATTTTGCCCAGAAACTGCGAGGGTATGTACCTGCTGCAACAGATACGAGACGAGGCTCATCGCTTCGCGATCACCTATCACAGACAGCAGCGTTCGAAACGGATGAGAGCATCAGTACTGGACAACGTACCGGGGCTGGGGCCTGCTCGGAGAAAAGAACTGGTGAAGCATTTCGGCAGTGTCAAACAGATTCGCAAGGCTTCGCTTGAGCAATTGCAGCAGGTAGCGGGGGTCGGGCCGAAGTTGGCAGAGACGATTTTCGAGCACCTACACAAGGACGTCGAAGCCTAGCTAGTATGGGCCTATGACTTCGCCTTTATTACCTGCATCCGAATCTCGTCGCCCTGTGATAATCACCGGGCTTTCTGGTGGTGGTTTGTCGACTGCCGCGAAAGTTTTTGAAGATAAGGGGTACTTCGTTTCCCAGAATCTGCCTCCGCAGCTCATTCTCGATCTTGTCGAGATGTCAACTGCGGACGATTCCCCCGTTGACCATCTCGCTGTAGTCACTGATGTACGTGCCAGGATGTTCAATGGCTCGTTAATGGAGACGATTGAGGCGATTGAGGCAAAAGGCCTATCTCCGTTCATCTTATTTCTCGACGCCCGCGATGAAGTCCTTATCCGCCGATTCGACAGTGTGCGACGTACGCACCCGTTGCAGGGCAATGACACGCTGAAAGAGGGGATCGAACGGGAGCGAAAGGAGATCGCCCCGGTTCGGGAGCGTGCAGATCTCATTATTGATACGACACACCTCTCAGTTCACGACCTGCGTCGGTCGATTGAGGCCTCTGTTGGCGACCTCTCTGCACCGAAACAGCACGTCACCGTGGAGTCGTTTGGGTTTAAACACGGGACCCCTCGTGATGCGGATTTAGTGTTGGACGTACGGTTTTTGCCAAATCCGTTTTGGATCCCCGAGCTTCGGGAGTTTCGAGGTATCGATGCACCAGTCGCAGACTATGTTCTGTCGCAGCCTGGAGCGAAGGCATTCGTCGATAACTTCTTGACAATGCTGAAGGATATGCTCAAGGGCTACCGTCATGAAGGTAAGGACTTTATCACTGTTGGGATCGGCTGCACTGGCGGGCACCACCGGTCAGTCGCAATTTCGGAGGAGATTGTACGCAGGCTTCGAGAGTCCGATGACGTGGACGTCAACGTCTTGCACCGTGACTTGGAACGCAACTAGCTGCTCTTTATCGTTGGAAAGAAGCACTGATTAAATTATGGGACCTGCATTTACTTGCCTTGGGGGAGGGCACGGTTTATACCAAACACTATTGGCGGCGCGGGCGGCTGAGGCTCGAGCCATCCACGCCGTGGTAACAGTTGCTGACGACGGAGGCTCATCCGGTCGGCTACGCCGTGAGATGGATATCATTCCGCCTGGTGACCTGCGGATGGCGCTCTCAGCCCTGACCGCGGATGACGAAGATGGCGCTCTGTGGAGAGATACATTACAACACCGATTTGGCGGAAATGGAGCGATGGCAGGGCACGCAGTTGGCAATCTGCTCCTTGCCGGACTAAGCGAGGAACTCGGCGATATTCAGCAAGCGTTGGACGTCATCGGCTCATGGACAGGCGCACAGGGCAGGGTTGTTCCTATGAGTCCTATGCCTCTCGACATTGAGGCCGATGTCGCGGGGTTAGACGACGACCCCCGTGTTTTGCGTTCTGTTCGCGGTCAAGTTGCCGTTGCCACCACACCCGGAACTGTGCGACGCGTCCGCCTTTTGCCCCACAATCCTCCCGCAACCGACGAAGCAGTGCAGGCGATCATGGACGCAGAAGTGGTGACAATCGGGCCTGGATCGTGGTTTTCGTCGGTGATTCCGCATCTACTCGTTCCGGACATTGTCCGCGCGTTGAATGAGACGTCCGCGTTGGTAGTTGTAGTGCTGAATCTTTCTCCGGAGGCAGGAGAGACACCGGGATTTAGCACGGAACGCCATATTCATGTCTTCGAGCAGCACGCTCCGAACCTGCATGTTGATGTGTTCCTGGCTGATAACTCAATTAGCCCGACGGAGGGCGAACGCGTTCATCTTGGGCGCGCCGCGGATCGAGTTGGTGCAACTGTACTGTTCCGAGATATTCATGAAGTTGATGATCAGCACCGCAACACAAACCGGCATGATCCACGCAAGCTTGCACATGAGCTGCTATCTCTCGTTCGTGATTTTCACGCATAACGTGCGCTACACTAATCCACCGATGTTTTTGTAGAAAGGATCACTCGGTGTCGCTGACCGCCAAAACCAAAGAAGAGCTGCTTCGAACTCCAATAGGAGCGAAGTCTGCCGCGGCCGCCGAGGCATCCGCGTTAGTTCGGTTTGCAGGAAAACTTGACGCCTCAATCCACGGGGTAACTATGATTGCGGATTTCGCGGAAGAGGCGGTGGCACGTCGCTTAATCCTGATTCTTGAAACTCTTTTCATGAGCTCACCAAAGTTCGCCGTGGTTTCACCTGGCTCGGCGACAAAGGAAACGAAATACGAAGTACGTCTAGATACTGGTGTTGAAGCGCTGTATCGGCGTCTAAATCTTCGGACGCAGTCTGGTCATCTCGTGGTAGGTATGCCCCCGCAAATCGTTTCGGGAGAAATTGCTGAAGTTGAAGCCGCGTGGCGGGGTGCGTTCCTCGCTAGGGGAGCGCTCACAGAGCCGGGCCGAACTGCCGCTTTAGAGGTCGAGTGCCCATGCGAGGAAGCTGGGCTTGCCCTAGTGGGGTTAGCGCGTCGTCTTGGGTGCCACATCAGAATGCGGGAGACTCGCGGTGTTGAGCGTGTACATGTCCGTGATGCGGAGACGATAGGGGTGCTTCTCAGTCGAATGGGTGCGCCTCTTGCTCGCCTGGAGTGGGACGCAAAACTTCGGGAGAAGCAAGCGCAGATGCGTGGCGGTCAACGGTTGGCAACTTTTGACGACGCCAACACCCGCAGAAGCGTACATGCTGCGACGGTAGCCGCTCAGCGTGTGGAACGTGCGATGGAGATCCTCGGCGACGATGTGCCTGAGCATCTCGCCGAAGCCGGATACCTGCGTGTTGAGCACCGGCAAGCCTCGCTTGAAGAACTTGGCCGGTTGGCTGACCCACAGATGACGAAGGATGCGGTCGCTGGGCGAATTCGTCGGCTGTTGTCCCTTGCTGACAAGCGGGCTGCTGAGCTCGGTATAGCGAACACTCGCGGTAAAGACACGAAGGCAACATAGAGCGTTCTGGGGCGCTCCCAGACCGTCCTGTGTGCAACATCACAATTCCGGGGGATAGCGCACAAGCAGCTTCGCCAGATACGCCCCGCGGGGGTAAAAGAGATTACCTTTGTCGTTGTTTGAGTCGCATTAGGTGTGGCTTTGGCGGTAAACAGACATTCATGCTTGGTGAAATTATGAGACGATACCCCCGGTTTCGCCGTCTCTTTGGTGATGCACCTTTAGGGCGTCTCTTGCGGCATCGTGGCCATGCACATGTTGAAATCTCTCGCTAAACTGATGAGCAACGGGCTGAACCAAGGAGCTCACCGAGAACGGAAAGAGATTGGTACCGGCCCATCAGCAAGTCTCAACAATTTCCGACATAGAGGAGTAAAGACTGTGACTATTCGTATTGGCATTAATGGCTTTGGTCGTATCGGCCGCTCGGCATTCCGCATCATCCTGGATCAGTACTCGAGCGACCTTGAGGTCGTGAAGATTAATGACCTGACCGACAACAAGACTTTGGCCCACCTTGTCAAGTACGACACAGCGTATGGCCAGCTCGGCCGCGACGTTGAGTACGACGAGTCCTCCATCACCGTTGATGGTCACCGCATCGAGGTTACCGAAGAGAAGGACCCATCCAAGCTCGCATGGGGCGACGCAAACGTCGACATCGTCCTTGATTGCACCGGCCGCTTCACCGATGGCAATGACGCAAAGGCTCACATCGAGGCTGGCGCTAAGAAGGTCATCATCTCCGCACCGGGTAAGAACGTCGATGGCACCTACGTCTGGGGCGTCAACCACACCGACTACAGCAATGATCAGCAGATTATCTCCGCTGCATCTTGCACCACGAACTCCCTTGCACCAGTCGCGAAGATTCTGGAAGAGCAGTTCGGCATCAAGTCCGGTCTGATGACCACCATTCACGCTTACACTGGCGACCAGCGCATTCAGGACGCACCTCACAAGGACCTGCGTCGTGCCCGTGCAGCAGCTCAGAACATCGTCCCAACGACGACGGGTGCTGCTAAGGCAGTTGCCCTGGTTCTGCCTGCACTTGAGGGCAAGCTGGATGGCTTCGCAATGCGCGTGCCAACGATCACCGGTTCCGCAACCGACCTGACCGTCGAGCTGAGCAAGGACGTCACCGTTGATGAGGTGAACGCAGCAATCAAGAAGGCTGCTCAGGACCCAGAGTTTGGCAAGGCGCTTGAGTACACCGAGGATCCAATCGTTTCCTCCGACATCATCGGCAACACCCATGGTTCCATCTTCGATGCTGGGATGACCCGCGTCATCGACGGCAACCTGGTCAAGCTGATTGCTTGGTACGACAACGAGTGGTCCTACACCTCTCAGTTTGTCCGCATGACGAAGCACGTCGCGGATAACTTGGCATAAGACCTAGAACGGCCCGGGTGTGCAGTACGCACACTTCGGGCCATTTCTTTCGCTACTGTTTGAAAAGAAAACTACTGCAAACAACAGTCAACTGAGGAGAGTCCCATGACAATGAAAACGCTGCAACAGCTTCTGGATGAAGGCGTCGAAGATCGCCACATCCTGGTCCGTTCTGACTTCAACGTTCCGCTTGATGAGGACGGCAATATTACCGATGCTGGTCGTATCGACGCATCACTGCCAACTTTGAAGGCGCTCTTGGAAGGTGGCGCGAAAGTCATTGTCATGGCTCACCTCGGCCGCCCAAAGGGGGAAGTGAACCCTAAGTTCTCCTTGAAGCCAGTGGCTGAAGCCCTAAGTGAGCGCCTAGGTCAGTTCGTAGCGCTCGCCGGTGATGTTTCTGGTGAGGATGCACATGAGCGGGCAAATGGGCTTACCGGTGGCGAGATTCTGCTTCTCGAGAATGTACGCTTTGACCCACGCGAGACCTCGAAGGACGAGGCTGAGCGCACTGAGTTCGCAGCTGAGCTTGTAGCACTAGCTGCGGACAACGGCGCGTTTGTTTCTGACGGTTTCGGTGTAGTACACCGCGCTCAAACCTCCGTCTACGACGTTGCTAAGAAGCTTCCTGCCTACGCTGGTTACCTCGTCGAGAAGGAAGTCAAGACTCTGAGCAAGGTGAAGGATGCTCCAGATCATCCATACGTTGTTGTGCTTGGCGGTTCGAAGGTTTCCGACAAGTTGGGAGTCATCGAGGCACTTGCGGCGAAGGCCGACAAGGTAATTATCGGTGGCGGCATGTGCTACACCTTCCTGGCTGCACAGGGCTACAACGTTCAAAACTCTTTGTTGCAGGAAGACATGATTGAGACCTGCAAGGACCTCATCGGCCGTTTCGGCGACAAGCTGCTATTGCCTGAGGACCTGATCGCAGCGTCTGAGTTTGCAAAGGATGCAGAGAAGCAGACCGTCGCGGCCGACGCTATTCCGGAAGGCTGGATGTCTCTCGACATTGGCCCGAAGACTGCCGCGCGTTATGGTGAGGCGCTGAAGAGCTCGAAGACCGTGTTCTGGAACGGGCCAATGGGCGTTTTCGAGTTTCCAGCGTTCGCCTCTGGCACAAAAGCCGTTGCTGAAGCAATGATCGCTGCTACGAAGGACAACGGGTCCTTCACGGTGGTCGGTGGCGGCGATTCCGCAGCATCTGTTCGCATTCTGGGCCTCGATGAGGCTGGGTTCTCCCACATCTCTACGGGCGGTGGCGCATCGCTCGAGCTGATCGAGGGCAAAGAGCTGCCCGGCGTTGCTGTACTTGGACAGTAGTCGTTGTTGAAAAGGAGTATGAATATGTCTCGCAAACCACTGATTGCTGGTAACTGGAAGATGAACCACGACCATCTCGAAGCAATCGCTTCGGCCCAGAAACTCGCGTTCGCTTTCCCGAAGGACGGCTATGAGTTCGTGGACGTTGCATTGACCGTGCCGTTTACCGACCTTCGTTCTATCCAGACTCTCGTTGAAGGCGACAAGCTGCAGATCACATATGGTGCACAGGACGTGTCAGCACACGATGCTGGTGCCTACACTGGTGAAGTTTCGGCCACAATGCTGGAGAAGCTTGGCTGCACGTGGGTAGTTGTCGGCCACTCAGAACGCCGTGAGTACCACGGTGAGGACGATGAGCTAGTTTCCCGCAAGGCAAAGAAGGCACTTGAGCACGGCATGAACCCAATCGTGTGTGTCGGTGAGCCGCTAGACATTCGCGAACAAGGCACCCATGTCGACTACGTCGTAGAGCAGACGAAGAAATCCCTGGACGGTTTGAGCAACGAGGAGTTGGAGAAGACCGTCATTGCATATGAGCCGGTATGGGCTATCGGCACTGGCAAGGTTGCCTCTGCCTCCGATGCGCAGGAAGTGTGCCAGGCTATTCGCGGCCTGATCTGTGACTTGGCCGGTGATGCGGTTGCTGATGGCATCCGTATTTTGTACGGCGGATCCGTAAAGACGGAAACTGTCGGTGAGATCATCGCTCAGCCTGATGTTGACGGTGGTCTTGTCGGAGGTGCGTCTCTTGACGGCCAGGATTTCGCGAAATTGGCTGCTGCGGCTGCCCAGGCAGTACAGTAGATTTGCAAGACATGTCGCTCGGACCAGAGCGCGTCGAATAACACCATTCGGTGACTTCGTGTAGTCTGGTCCGAGTTACATCAATGTAGGTTTTATAGTGAGGATTTACCACCATGACGTTGGCTCTTGAGATCGTGCTCGTAATCGCTGCGGTCTTGATGACAGTGTTCGTGCTGCTTCACAAAGGCAAGGGAGGCGGGCTTTCGAGCCTGTTCGGTGGTGGCGTGCAGGCTAACCTGTCCGGCTCCACTATCGTGGAGAAGAACCTCGACCGTTACACGGTTATCATTACGCTCATCTGGCTTGTATGCATCGTGGGCCTGAATCTTATTCAGACTTTTGCTGCTTAGCCGCTAGCAAAAGGCCCGCCTGGAGCAATAAGCTTCCGGCGGGCCTTTTCGTTGGTCAGAAATCCGAATCTGCGGGAATCTAACGTGGTGCCGCGTCGTCGGTGACCCACAAGATCGTTTCTTCCTTGCCGACAGCACCGGCCGCTGGCCAGTCAAGATACTCTGCCCGGTTTGCAACTGCGGACGCAGCTTCTGCCTTCTCTGCACCAGAAACAAGAAGCCAGACCTTTTGTGCTTTCCGAACAGCAGGTAGTGTCAACGAAACACGTTCCGCAGGTGGTTTTGGTGAATCCGTCACAGCAACAACCAGAGCGGCGTCCTCTCTCACAGCAGGCGTATGTGGGAATAGCGAATTAATGTGGCCTTCACCGCCCATTCCCAGTAGATGGAGGTCGAACCCCTCAGGCGCCTCAACTTTCAGGTGCGCTTCATAACGAGTGACAGCGGGCTCCATCGTCCCTCCGTCCAACCCATACCCGAAAATGTTTCCTTCTGGGATATCTATATGATCGAGCAACGCTGCCCGGGCCTGGCCTTCATTCGAATCAGGATGGCTGACGGCTACGTTGCGCTCGTCGCCAAAGAATAGCTTCACCCTGGACCAGTCGATATCTGATGAAACTAGGGCTGCAAGGAACCGGATTCCGGCTGTTCCGCCAGTAAGCACAACACGTGCGGTTCCGTCGCCGTTTACACCACCGGTAGGGGAGCTGTGGATCTCTGAAATCAACGTTTGGAATGCGGAGGTGGAGACGTCGATAAGCTGTTCCAGGTTTGTAAAGGTGTTGGTCTTGACTGTATTGGACATCCGTCGACCCTCTTTCGGTGCGAAGTTAAGGGAGGTTATGTAACAATGCCCGAGCATACATGGCGTCAGGATCGAGGTGGCGTAGCTCCTCAGCGAGGCATTCTGCGTCCGAGCGAGCACTCAGTGCAACAAACGCATCAGGGTATCCCGGTACGGAAACTCGCACGGTGTGCTCATCAACAATTTGTACCTGCACAGAGCCTTGTTCGCAGTCCAGCGATAGGTGTTGGATTGGGGAGCCAGGAATGGCGTCGGCGCCTGCTACGTTTTGCACGGTTACCTCAACGCCAAAGCAGGCATCGAGCCAAGAGGCTGCGATTTGTACGCTTGGATGCTCGGTAATACCGCTGAGCAAGATCCGGCGTGGTTGCTGTTTATAGCGGTCGAAAGCTGAGGCGACAACGCCGCGCCATGGCGTGATTTTAGACCACATCATGTCCGAATCACCTGGGACGTACGCCTTAGCCAGCTGCTCTATGCATTCTGCCCCCATAGTGCGCCACGCATTCGTGATTCTGCGGTGCGCGATATTACCCAGCTCTGCTTCTGCAGGAACATCTGGCACAGTTGTGGGCCACCAAGCAACGATAGGGGTATCGGGCAGCAACAGCGGGGTGACCACCGCGTCAAGATGCTGGGTAAGTTCACCGTGGAGAGTCATGACAACCATCTCAGAGGCGCCAGCGTCCGCCGCGACGATTACCTCTGCATCCATCCAGGTTTGCTCGCTCTGGCAGTCGAGCAACAAGACGAGAACTCGAGCCGGGTGCTCCATGGTCGCGTTCCGGACCGTCTCCAGAATAGAATCGACATCATCCTCGGCATGTGCAGCGACCAAGAGTGTGAGCACGCGCCCAGTCGCCAACGAGTAATTTTCACGAGCCTCTAGGAGCGCTGTGGACACATCGCGGGTGGTCGTGTCGGGAAGAGTGACAATCAAGGATTAAGCCTCACGTTCGTTGTTTGCACACATTATGGACGACGCCATTGGCGGCCGTCCTTGGCCAGCATCGCGTCTGCTGATGCGGGCCCCCAAGTGCCCGCGCGGTATTCATCTGGATGTCCGTGCGACTCCCAGTAGTTGAGAATTGGATCGAGGATTTCCCAGCTCCGCTCGACTTCCGCATTGGTTGGAAACAAGCTGGATTCGTCGAGTAGCGCATCGAGGATGAGCCGCTCGTATGCTTCGGGAGACTGTTCCGTAAATGCCTCTGCGTACGAGAAATCCATGTTGACATCCCTAACTTCAAATGCAGTTCCAGGCACCTTGGAACCAAAGCGCATCAGCACGCCTTCGTCCGGCTGCACGCGGATAACGACTGCATTGTTCGTAAGTAGTTTTGTCTGATCGTCTTCGAACGGCTGGTACGGAGGACGCTTAAAGACCAGGGCAATCTCAGTCACTCGACGCCCGAGGCGCTTACCAGTGCGAAGGTAGAAAGGAACACCTGCCCAGCGACGCGAGTTTATCTCTAACGTACAGGCCGCATAGGTTTCGGTTGCAGAGTTGGGGTCAAACCCGGACTCCTCCCGGAGCCCGATTACGCGTTCAGAACCTTGCCAGCCCGCTACGTATTGGCCGCGTGCGGTCGTCTCATCGAACGGCTCGACGGGAGTCGTAGCGCGGAGGACCTTGAGTTTCTCCGCACGAAGACGCCCCGGGGAGAACGACGTCGGCTCCTCCATAGCGATCAAGGCGAGCAGCTGAATCAGGTGGTTTTGGATGACGTCTCGTGCTGCACCAATACCGTCGTAATAGCCTGCGCGGCCGCCGAGCCCAATATCTTCAGCCATCGTGATTTGTACGTGGTCGATGTAGTGCGAATTCCACACTGGTTCAAACATCTGGTTTGCGAAACGCAGCGCCATAATGTTCTGCACGGTTTCTTTGCCGAGATAGTGATCGATTCGGAATACGGATCGCTCCGGGAACACTGAATTCACTACTCGGTTTAGCTCTTTGGCGGATTCCAGATCATGCCCGAATGGCTTCTCGATGATCACTCGGCGCCAGCCGTGGTCTTGAGGCTGTGCCATTCCACTGCGGTCCAGCTGGTGGACAACGCTCGAAAAGTGCTCGGGCGGCACAGAAAGGTAAAAGGCCCAGTTTCCGTTCGTCCCCCGTGTTTCATCGGTCGAGCGCAGTGTATTGGCTAGGGCGTCGAACGCGGCGTCGTCATTAAACGAGCCCGAGACGAACTGCATACCTTCTGCGAGCCGGTCCCAAACGTTCGTATTAAACGCGGTGCGGGAAGATGCTTCAACGGCTTCACGCACATAGTCCTCAAAATCTTGTTTAGACCAGTTTCGACGCCCAAACCCGACGAGAGCAAAGCCCGGTGGGAGGAGACCCCGGTTCGCGAGGTCGTAAATTGCCGGCAGGAGCTTTTTCCGAGCTAGATCTCCAGTTACACCGAAGATCACCATCCCAGACGGACCCGCAATGCGGGGAAGCCGCTTATCCTCGGGGGACCGAAGCGGGTTCACCCAATGCGTGCTCTCGTCACTCACATGTACTCCTTTTTATTGCAGCTTTTCCGACATGGAATTTAGCAATTCTTGCCACGCATCAACAAACTTATCGACGCCCTCCTGCTCGAGGACTCGCACGACATCAGACAAGTCGATCCCTGCGGCGGTGATAGCGTCAAACGTCTTCTGAGCGTCGTCAGCACTGGCAGACAAAGTATCGCCGTGAAGACTGTCGCTAGCCAGGGTGGCGTCGATAGTTGATTCCGGCATGGTGTTGACCGTGTTTGGGCCAGCCAGCTCAGACACATACAACGTGGCAGGGTACTCAGGGTTCTTTACACCAGTCGAGGCCCACAGTGGGCGTTGAACGTTGGCACCAGCTGGAAGGTCATCCAACGAAGAAAATTCCTCAAGGAACAAGCGGTATGCCAGTTGTGCGTTTGCCACGCCTGCTTTGCCTCGCAACGCAAGTGCTTCAGAAGTAGCAATTTGCTCAAGGCGAGCATCGACTTCGGTGTCCATGCGAGACACGAAGAATGAGGCAACAGAATGAATGGTTGAGACATCGTGGCCGTTGGCTGCAGCCTGCCGAATACCTTCCTTGTACGCGCGAATGACCTCGCGGTAGCGCTCCACAGAGAAGATCAGCGTGACATTCACTGAAATACCAGCTGCCAGTGCTGCTGTGACTGCTGGCAACGAGGCGTCTGTGGCTGGAATCTTGATCATTGCATTCGGTTTACCCACGCGTGCCCACAGCTCTTTCGCTTGAGCGATCGTCTTCGCTTCGTCGTGAGCATAGCGGGGGTCAACCTCGATGGAAACGCGACCATCAAGGCCGTCGGTCGCATCGTAGATGTCCTGGAAGATGTCGCACGCGTCGCGGACGTCGTCAATGCTCATCGCGTAAACCGCCTCGTCGGGGCTGGCACCTGACGCTCTCAACTGTTGGATTTGCTCGTCGTACGCGCTTCCAGTCGACATTGCTGAAGCAAAAATTGCAGGGTTGGTTGTCACGCCAACGACCGACTTCTCACGTTTGACTGCTTCTAGATTGCCAGTGGCGATGCGCTGGCGAGAGAGATCATCCAGCCAAGTGGACGTGCCGAGCTCCCGAAGCTTTTCAACTGTGTTCATGCTCAGATTCCTTTCTAAAAAATGGGCCTGGCCAAGCTAGGGGAGGGCTTGACCAGGACAACTCTTCAACTATCGCTGCACCGCTGCTACAGACGCGCGTCCGGCTGCTGCAACGTTGTCTGCTGTAAAGCCGAACCGCTCGAAGAGCTCTGGACCTGGTGCGGAGGCACCAAAGTGCTCCAAGGAAACGCACTGACCGGCGTCGCCTACAAAACGATGCCATGGCATGGACAGACCGGCCTCGACAGAGACCCTTGCTCGAACCTCTGCAGGAAGTACCGATTCAATGTACTCCGGCGATTGCTGCGTAAACCACTCCATGCAAGGCACCGAGACAACTCGAGTTCCGATACCTTCGGCTTCCAAGGACTTCGCAGCCTCAACAGCAAGCTGCACTTCCGAGCCAGAAGCCATCAGAATCAAATCAGGCGTCGGGGTAGAGGAGTCCACGAGTACGTACGCACCGCGAGCAACACCTTCGAATGCCTTTTCCTTTGTGCCCTCAAGCACAGGGAGGTTCTGACGGGAAAGCGCCAGTGCCTTCGGCATCGGCTTAGCCTCCAGCGCAGACTTCCACGCAGCAGACGTTTCATTCGCGTCGGCCGGTCGGATCACCGCCATATCCGGGATGGCTCGAAGCGCAGTGAGCGTTTCAACCGGCTGGTGGGTCGGACCGTCTTCGCCCAGGCCGATCGAGTCGTGCGTGAAGACGTAGTAGCCGTCGATACCTGAAAGTGCTGCGACGCGAATTGCCGGGTAGAGATACTCGGAGAAGATCAGGAACGTACCGCCGTAAACTCGTGTGTTGCCGTGCAGTGCAATGCCGTTCATGATCGCGCCCATGGCATGTTCGCGGATGCCGAAGTGCAAATTGCGACCGTACGGCTCAGCGCTGAACATATCGGTAGAAATCGCCTGAGGCCCGAACGATGCAGCCCCCTTGATAAGGGTGTTATTGGAGCCTGCAAGGTCTGCGGAGCCACCCCAAAGCTCTGGAAGGGCCGCAGCCGCAGCCTGGATTACTGCTTCAGAAGCCTTACGGGTAGCAAGGCCCTTTTCGTCAGCGTCCCAAGTTGGGAAGTCCTGCGACCAGTTGGATGGGAGCTCTCGAGCCGTCAATCGGTCAAACAGGGCCTTCTTCTCTGGGTTGGCCTCAGCCCAAACAGCAAACGTCTCGTCCCACTGTTTACGCTTCGCAGCACCACGGTCCCGGAGCTTTCGAGTATGGGTGATAACGGACTCTTCCTCCGGGAAGTGAATCTCCGGATCAAAGCCGAGAATCTTTTTGACAGCTGCGATTTCTTTCGCACCGAGAGCTGCGCCGTGTACTGCACCCGTGTTTTGCAGCGTAGGAGCAGGGAAGCCGATGACCGTCTTTACCTGAATGATCGTTGGGCGATTGGTGTCGGACTGTGCTTCCTTGATCGCTTTCTCAATCGCGACGACGTCCTCGCCGGACTCAACCGTTAGTGTTTGCCAGCCGTAGGCCTCGTAGCGCTTCATAACGTCTTCAGTGAACGCGATCTGGGTATCATCCTCGATCGAAATCCTGTTGTCATCCCAGAATACAATCAGGTTTCCGAGCTGCTGCGTCCCTGCGAGAGATGAAGCCTCCGATGTGACACCTTCTTGAAGGCAACCGTCTCCAGCCACGACGTAGATGAAATGATCGAACGGCGATTCGCCAGCCGGAGCCTCAGGGTCAAACAGGCCACGTTCCCGGCGCGAAGCCATCGCCATACCAACTGCTGATGCCAACCCCTGGCCGAGTGGGCCAGTTGTAATCTCTACGTGGTCCGTGTGGTTGTACTCAGGGTGACCGGGAGTCTTAGCACCCCAGGTACGAAGCTGCTGGAGGTCTTTAAGCTCAAGTCCCATGCCCCCCAGGTAGAGCTGAACATACTGCGTCAGGGAAGAGTGGCCGTTTGACAATACGAAGCGATCGCGCCCTGCCCAATGTGGGTCAGCGGGGTCTACATTCATCACCCGCTGGTAGAGCGTATATGAAAGAGGGGCGAGCGACATCGCGGTGCCTGGGTGCCCAGAGCCGCAGTTTTCCACGGCGTCAGCCGCGAGGATTCGGGCCGTATCAACTGCCCGCGTATCCACGTCGGTCCAGTCTTCGGGATAGTTACGTACAGTTTTTGCTTGAAGTTCAGCTGAAAGCGTCACAGAATCCTCGATTCATGCTATGGAAACAGAACAGGACCCAGCCTAGTGTAAAACTCGCTTTGTGGTGGTGACACCCAACGGTGTTGTGCGAAGAAAACTCGCGGGTGTAGCCGCCACGTTAATTCTGACAAATTGGTGAGCGGAGGCTAACATCGCCGGGAGGGTCAAAGTATTAAGAGGGCTGAAAAGATCATCGTGTAATGCGTTGCGGTACCATATCAGCCGAAATGCTCGACACCTGAACGCGAACCTATGTTGCGTAAGAGTTCTAGCCGAACGGTTGAAGTTTGATGTGGAGGAGAAGTATTGGAGACCATCAAGGCATACTTCGCGCTTACGAAGCCCAGGGTCATTGAACTTCTTCTAGTAGCAGCTATCCCCGCAATGTTGCAAGCAGACCGTGGCACTGTGCACGTGTGGCTCATTCTTGCAACGCTGTTCGGTGGTTGGATGGGGGCCGGTGCGGCAAATGCATTTAACATGGTCGCCGACTACGACATTGACCAGAAAATGGGGCGAACGCGTGCACGGCCACTTGTCCGGGCAAAGGTCACCAAACAGAAAGCCGCCGTATTTGCTTGGGCGCTTCTCGTTGCGAGTGTGCTTTGGCTTGGATTCCTGTGTAAGTCGTGGCTCGCGGCGTTCTTTATCATTCTGACCAACTTCTTCTATATCTACGTGTATACAAAGTGGCTGAAGAGACGAACTTGGCAGAACGTCATCTGGGGCGGCGCAGCAGGTTGCATGCCCGTGATGGTCGGTTGGGCGGCAATTAGAGACAATGTCACCGACGGCTCTAAGGATGCCTGGTGGCAGGCGATCGTGATGTTCATGATCATCTTCTTCTGGACACCACCGCACACCTGGGCGCTAGCAATGAAGTACCGAGCGGATTACGCCCGCGCTAATGTCCCGATGCTGCCGGTGGTAGCCTCCCCTGCGGAGACAACCCGTCAGATTCTCATTTACTCATGGTGGACCGTCGGGGTGTCCCTGCTCCTGGTTCCCGCCACCTCGTGGATCTATCTTGCAACCGCGCTGATTTCGGGTGCATTGTTCCTCGCCGTTGCCACACAGCTGCATGCTGGGGTAAAGCGCGGGGAGAAGGTGAAACCGCTCAAGCTGTTTATTCTCTCCAACAACTATCTTGCGGCGTTGTTCTTGGGGCTTTCCGTTGATGCGGTGCTCGGTTGGACTCCACTATTCGCTACCTTCTTCTAGCGCGTGGATCCTTGGAGCTTGATGGCTCCAAGGTCATTGTCACAAACCTCCGAAGTTTCGGAACCCAGTAGCGAGCTGGCGTCATCTATCGATTCACACACGTGAACTGGCGGTTCCCATCGTGTTTCTTCGAGCACTCTGGTAACAGTCTGTGCATGCTTACGGAAGCCGTTGGCATCCATTCGTATCGACGCTAAGTCCTCATAGCAACACGTACGCGCAGAGCTGCGCCCAACTTCGTGCGCAAAGCCATTTTTGAAGTCGGGGCGTGTTAGCACAACTGCATCCACGCCGATCCCATCATTGAGCGTTTTGATCTGTGCAGCAGTACCAGGCTGGCCACTGAATACGGCTGTTGCTCCAGCCTTATCTGCTGCTACTCGGCCTTCCTCGCTTTCCGAAACGGCATACACGATGATGTCCTTCTCTCGAGCGATTGCAATCATGTACAACCCAATTGCGGAACCTGCATTCGTGACGACGACAGCTTCACCTTGCACAAGCTTCAAAACTTCGAATAGCGAATAACTTGCGGCCATTCCCGGCCTCAACATTGAAGCACCAATGCGTGGGGCGATCAGGTCCGATACAGCGACTACCCGGCTTCGGTCAACGACAACCTGCTCGGCGATGGGGCCGGTGGCATCGCTCCACGCAACCACAGTTCCTGGCGCAACCTCGTCGAGGGGGTCTTTCAGGACACGACCGCATCCTTGGTTGCCGAAGGAGGTGTCGTGAAGAAAAAACCCAGCGTAGAGGACTTCGACTAGAAGTTCTCTATCGCTGGGGAACGGTGAAGCGATATCAATGCAACGCACCTGCTGCGCGTCGAACTCAATCGCTTTCATACTTTCTCAGGCTACATGGTGTTTGCGTCTAGCGATACAGCAACTCACGACGCACAGCGTGCGCGTACAAGAACGCGGTGAACGCTACAACTAGAGACGACAGCCCAATATGGATCGGAATCGTCCAACGCGGCACGCCCATGTAGTACTGGCTTAAACCTACTGCCCACTGGACCACGATGAGTCCAAGAAGAATCCAGGAAGTTTTCTGTGCCGCATGCGGGGCTTTCGCTCTACGTAGCAGGAAAAATGTGATCACTGTAAGAAGTAGATACGCGTACATGCACCCTGCGTGAATATATGCCAACAACGCTGTGTCAATCGCAAGTCGACCTTCCATACCGACGCTTGCGTCACCCGAGTGCGGGCCGGACCCTGTCACCATCGTTCCTGTCACAAGTACACAGCTCAACGCAACGGCAGCGATCACGGCGATCACTCGGATGTGCCCGGGGTAGCGGTCTTGAGCAACCGTGGACTCGTCTTCTGCCAAACGCATGTAGAGCAATGCAGCGACCCACACGAGCACCATCGAAGGCAAGAAGTGCACGGCGACCGCCCACCACTGCAAATCAAGGCGAACAGAAATACCGCCGATAATCGCCTGGACAACCACGCCGACGAGGGAGAACCATGCCAAGAATTGGGCATCTCGACCGCGGGATGCGCGGTAGACAGCCCAAAGCACGGCGATCGCGGCAGCCGCGACCACGAAAGTAAGCAGGCGGTTTCCAAACTCAATGGCTTGGTGAATCCAAGGTGCGGCACCAGCGACGGGGACAAGCGAACCTTCATGGCAAAGTGGCCACGTATTGCAACCAAGCCCCGAACCGGTCACTCGCACCAACGACCCTGTTACGGTGATCCCGCCTTGGCAGAGCAAGAGAATCATGGCTAGAGTTCGTTGCAACTTCAGACTGGGGGCTTGCTTTTTATCCTGATGCGTCATCGGCGCACCGGTCTGTTGTAAAGTCATGCACTTTCCTTGGACGTATAAAACACGTTCGACTATTCAGGCTCGAATCTTAGTCGATGAGCGCATGGCCTTAATCATCGAAACGGAAGAAGCGAACGCTTGAGCCAACGCCGACGATGAGCCACGCTAGCAAGCTAAGCAACGCAGGACCATTCGCAGTCAGCGCGAGTGCATCAGAAATACCAGCTGCCAGCGAAACCGTGGGTACTAGGTTCCACCAACCAGCGTGGCTAAGGTCGCCAGAATAGACGACCCAACCCACGATTCCCATCATGATCACCCACATTAAATTCGAAATGGCAAGGACCATCTCGGAACTTAGCGAGCCGCCCATGAGCAAGCCCAAGGAAGTAAAGCAAGCAACCCCCAGGAACAAGACGCAGGCACCAAGCACCGCGCCAACGACTGAGGGGCGCCAGCCAAGGAAACCTGCAACAGCTCCTAGCACCGCAATCTGGACGCAGACCATCGCGACCACGCCAAGGATTTTTCCGACGATGATCGTCCACGGTGGGACTCCGGAAGCACCGGTCCGCTTCAGCGCACCGTATCGGCGGTCAAAGGCGAGCGAAATCGCCTGGCCCGTAAATCCAGAGCTGGTCGCCGCGACGGCAAACACCATCGGCACCAGGGTGTCGAGGCTGTAGTCATCCCCAAAAACAGGCAAATATACTGATGCGATGAGCAACGCTGCCGGGATGAAGATGCTGAGCACCAACTGTTCGCCGTGACGGAGCATCAGCTTGCTTTCGATGAGTCCCTGAGCGCTGGCCATCGCAAACTTCGAAGACCGTTGCGGGGCGGGCGTAAAGGTTCCTTCCTTGATGTGCACCGCTAGCTCCTTAATTCCTTACCGGTGATGTTCAAAAACACTTCTTCCAACGCCATGTGGCTTACTTGCATATCCCGAATCAGCACGGATTGGCGAAGTGCTTCTTCGGTAATACAGGCGACAAGTTCAGGAGAAACCGAACCGTTGACTACGTAGCGCATTGGGCGAACTTGGGCCACAGCTGTATCGATCTGACACAAAGCCACGTGCTGCTTCAGCTTCTCGAGGTCGAGTGGTTGCGCCGTACCAAACGTGATTTGCTGCTCAAATGATCCGCTGGTCAGGTCCGCCGGTGAACCTTCGGCGACAACCTTTCCATGATCCATGATCACAATGTCATCGGCGAGCGACTCCGCCTCGTCCATCAGGTGCGTAGTCAGGACGATCGTGGTTCCGTCACGTTTTAGTGCAGAAACAATATCCCACACAGCGTTGCGTGACTGTGCGTCCATGCCAGCGGTTGGCTCATCAAGAAAAACCAGCTCCGGACGACCTATAAGTGCAAGCGCCAGGGACAAGCGTTGCTTTTGCCCTCCGGAGAGGCGTCGATACGTGGTATTGGCGACTCCCTCGAGCCCTAGGAGGGCCATGAGCCACTCAGGGTCGTGAGGATTTGCGTTGTATGAAGCCGAAAGCTTCAGCATTTCTCTGACTTTGACGCCCGAATATGATCCGCCACCCTGCAGCATGATCCCAATTCGGTCTCGCACACGCTGAGGGTGGGTTGCAGGGTTTTCGCCTAGTACCGTGATTGTCCCTGAGGTTGGCCGGGTGAATCCTTCACACATCTCGATGGTCGTTGTCTTGCCGGCTCCATTCGGACCGAGCAAAGCCAGCACGGTTCCTTCTTTTGCGGCAAACGATGCTCCATCTACAGCAGTAACGTCCCCAAAAGTTTTCTTCACATTGTCAACTGAAAGAACAGGCGCGTTCATGGATAGCTAGTGTAGCCTGCCGGCACCAAAGCGCCGATACAACAGGAAACTGAGCCCAACAAATACGACAAAACAACAGGCTGCGACACCGTAAATAGTGAAAACTGTCTTTGCTTGCAGGCCGAGACCACGCGGTAGTACCAGAAAACTAAATACAGCAGAGTACACAGCCACCCCGGCGCGGAAAAAGAACCTATTTGCCCATGCAGCAAGGGGATAAATAGCCCACAGAGGGTACCAAGGGTGTACAACTGGGAAGAATATAACAAGCACGAGCGTTGCGACGCCAAGTCCACCTGCAGGGTGAATGGCTCCCCGCAACGTAGCCCACAGTAGGCGAACCAGAAACGCCACCGCGATGGCCACTCCAATCCCGCGGGTGACAATGAGAACTGCGTCAATGTGGTCGCCGAGACCAAGCAGCATTCCTAGAAAGCCGCTGATTACGCCCACGTCTGTTGAGATCGAGAGCCAGCTACGAATCGATGCTGCTCCGCCTTGACCAGTGACCCATCCGAGCCCAATGCTTGTTATAAGTGAAACGGCGGCAGTAGTGACAATGAGAATAACTGTCTGAAAAAGCACCGCGATGCTAAGGGCTGTAGCTTTGCGCTGGCGTTGCCCAAGCACACGAGCGATTGCCATGCCTATAAAACCGAGACCGAGAAAGCCTGTCACTTTGACTAGTCCTCCGCAGGTAATGGTGATCGCGGAGAGAGCCAGGTAACCCCACGCTTGCGCTGAACTGATGGTCCTCAACCTGTCGGCCCCGCGAAGTCCTAGCTCAAACCCGACTAACACCAATCCGAGCATGATCGCTTCATTATGGATGCCACCAATGAGATGCAGAATCGTTAGCGGATTGAGCACCCCGAGCCACAGTGCGGCAGTCTCTGGTACGCCACAGCGGCCGGCAATCTTTCGGATCCCCCACGCTGCGGCGAGCACTCCGACGAGTGATACGACGCGGTGCGCAATCACCCCGAGCACAATAGAGTCAGCAGTAATACGAGAAATTGCCGCTGCAATACCTAACGCGACAGGCCCGTAGGGGCTTGGAGAATGCGCCCAAATAAACGGGACCGAGCGCGCTAGATGGTGTTCTGGCCCGAGAAGCTCGACTGGTCCAGCGGAGTACGGGTCAAGACCAAACCGGACAATTGCACCATTAGCTAAGTATGAATAGATGTCTTGGGTAAAGAGGGGAGCGGTAATCACCAGAGGAGCAACCCATACAACGAATGTTCGCATGAGAAGCGGCGTCGAAACGCGGGGCCTCTGGCCACTTACGCCAACGAAGGGGCCCATACACAGCCAAGCGGAGACCAAGAGTCCTACTCCGAACAGAACTATGGAAGACGACGCTTGCATCATTCGGCCAAGCAAGGCCCCGCCAGGCAGAGAGAACCAAGGATTATCGACGACCGGCAAGGCCCCGCCCCCGAGGCCTCCCAAGCCAATGAGAAGTGTGCCGACCAAACCCAGCCATCTAAGTACGGCGAACCGGTTCTGCTCAGCGTAGTTGGTTGAACGAAAGTCTTGTCCTCGCCAAACCTCTTTAGAGACTCGGTGGAGCCCAGCCGACCGTGATCCAGGCTTGCCGATGCGAGGAAACGCATCAAGCAAAGACTTTATCGGTGAATCCTGGAACAACACAGGCAAGATTGTAGCCGAACGACCGGGTTAAACGTGCACATTGAATTAGGACACAGTAGTGTTGTGTAAAGGCCGGTCGGTGTACAGCCAATCGGTTGGAAAGTCAGAGATCAAAGCAGATCGAAGCGAGGTGAGCCAGTGCTGAACCAAGCGCGGTCAGTTGACGGTGGCACTCGCAAGCGAGTGATGGCGCTCTTGCTGAAAAGCGGACCGGTGACTGCATCAACACTTGGTGAGCAAACTGGAATTTCAGCTGCCGGTATCCGTCGGCACCTGGATAAGCTCACTGAGGCTGGACTCATTGAGACGTGTGAGCCACTGCCGGTTGCTGGAGAAGAGCCACCGCGAGGCCGTCCCGCGAAGCACTACTGCTTGACGGAAGAAGGCCGAGAAAGCTTCGGTAGCAACTATGAGAATATGGCGCTTGATGCAATCGAAGCTCTTGAAGAACTTGGCGGCCATGAAGCAGTCAAAGCGTTCGCCAAAACTAGGATTGAACGCATCCTTGAAGAAGTGGAGCCGATTTCGGAGCGATCAAGCAGTGGCGACCTTGAATCAGTCGTGCTCGAAGTCGTGTCCGTTTTAGAGCGTCACGGCTATGTTGCCTCGGTGACTCAGGCAGGAACTGGAATTCAAATTTGTCAGCATCACTGCCCGGTGTCACAAGTAGCGTCTGCGCATCCCGAAATTTGCGAAGCAGAGCAAGAAATGATCGCTAAGATCGTAGGCCGACACATCCAACCACTTGCCTCCATTACAGAGGGCAATGGTGTCTGCACAACAAACATTCCACTCGCTGCTGTTCACGGGCCGAAAAATAACGTATCTGAAAGGAGCGGAAAATAATGACGAAAGCTAATCCCGCACCCGGTTTAGAGAAACCAATGAACGACGAAGAGATTATCGAGTCAATCGGTAGCTACAACTACGGGTGGCACGACCCAGACGCTGCCGGGCAGGCAGCAAAGCGTGGTCTTAACGCTGGGGTAGTCAAGGACATTTCTGGCATTAAGGAAGAGCCAGAATGGATGCTGGAACAGCGCCTCAAGGCTTTGGACATTTTTGAAAAGAAGCCACTGCCGACTTGGGGCGCAGACCTGAGTGGCATCGACTTTGACAACATTAAGTACTATGTCCGCTCTACGGAGCAACCAGCTACGAGCTGGGATGACCTTCCTGAAGACATTAAGAATACGTACGACAAGCTTGGCATTCCTGAGGCAGAAAAGCAGCGCCTAGTCGCTGGTGTTGCTGCGCAGTACGAATCTGAGGTTGTCTACCACCAGATTCGTGAGGATCTCGAAAAGAAGGGTGTCATCTTCGTAGACACTGACACCGCGCTTCGCGAGCACGAGGACATCTTTAAGGAGTACTTCGGCTCGGTCATCCCCGCTGGCGATAACAAGTTCTCAGCTCTGAATACGGCAGTATGGTCAGGCGGTTCGTTTATCTATGTTCCGCCGGGCGTCCACGTCGATATCCCGCTCCAGGCATACTTCCGTATTAATACCGAGAACATGGGCCAGTTCGAGCGCACGCTCATCATCGTTGATGAGGACGCCTACGTCCACTACGTAGAAGGATGCACCGCCCCGATTTACAAGTCCGACTCGCTTCACTCCGCGGTCGTTGAAATCATCGTGAAGAAAGGTGGCCGCTGCCGGTACACCACGATCCAGAACTGGTCGAACAACGTTTACAACCTCGTCACCAAGCGCGCTAAGGCCGAAGAGGGCGCAGTGATGGAGTGGGTCGACGGCAATATCGGTTCAAAGGTGACGATGAAGTACCCAGCAGTCTGGATGACTGGCGAGTATGCCCGTGGCGAAGTGCTTTCCGTCGCATTTGCTGGTGAAGGACAGTTCCAGGACACCGGTGCCAAGATGACACACATGGCTCCGCACACCTCGAGTTCAATCGTTTCAAAGTCAGTTGCGCGCAGTGGCGGACGCGCGGCCTACCGTGGCCTGGTACAGATCAACGCAAACGCGCATGATTCCGCCTCGAACGTTGAGTGCGACGCGTTGCTTGTCGATGACATTTCTCGTTCTGACACTTACCCGTACAACGACATTAGGAACGATCGGGTTACGCTCGGACACGAGGCGAAAGTCTCCAAGGTCTCTGAAGAGCAGCTGTTCTACCTGATGTCCCGCGGTATTGCCGAAGAAGAAGCTATGGCGATGATTGTCCGTGGCTTCGTCGAGCCTATTGCCAAGGAGCTCCCGATGGAGTACGCCCTGGAGCTCAACCGTCTGATTGAATTGCAAATGGAAGGATCAGTGGGCTAATCACCATGACTTCAACGATTAATCCCGTATCGAATGCAACTCCTCACAACAACAAGGGAGATCTGTTTTCGTCGTTCAATGTTGAGGATTTTCCCGTTCCACGTGGACGTGACGAAGTCTGGCGGTTCATTCCACTTCGCCGCATCCGAGGTCTGCACAACGGGGAGTTCCCGCAACAGGCTGACGCCCAGATCACGATTGATGCGCCAGATGAGGTCGTCGTCACGGAGCTTGACGCAGCTGACGATCAGCTCAAAGTAGCCGGCGCGCCCGTAGACCGCGTTGCTGCACAAGCATGGTCGAGCGCGAAAACCGGCACCTTGATTACCGTGCCTGGTAACAGCAAGTTGTCCAAGCCCATCACCGTCACCATCACTGGTGCCGGCGCCGACGTGACATCCTTTGCAACGATCCTTTTTGAAGTTGGGACCCATGCAGAGGCTGACATCGTTGTCAAGTACACCGGCACAGGTGTGCATGCAGACAACGTCAATTGGCATATCGGCGCAGGCGCGCACGTACGCGCAGTCGTAGATACGGACTGGGACTTGGACGCAGTGCACATTGGTCAACAGTCCATCTTGATGGAGCGCGATTCGGTACTGCGCCACAACGTCGCAGCTTTCGGTGGCGAGATCGTGCGCATCACCCCACGCGTAAAGTTCCAAGCTCCGGGTGCAGACGTCGAGCTCAACGGCGTTTACTTTGCGGACGCGGGTCAGTACATCGAAAACCGTATGCTGGTCGACCACAGCGTTCCGAACTGCCGGTCGAACGTGCTGTACAAGGGTGCGTTGCAAGGCGACAAGGCGTCGGATCTGCCAGAAGCACGAACCTGCTGGGTCGGTGATGTGCTGATTCGCGCAGGCGCGCACGGCACAGATACATATGAAACGAACCGGAACCTGGTCTTGACGGATGGTGCTCGCGCTGACGCAATTCCAAACCTCGAGATCGAGACTGGTGAAATCGCTGGAGCCGGCCATGCCGCAACCGTTGGTCGGTTCGATGACGAGCAAGTGTTTTATCTCCGGTCCAGGGGCATCCCTGAGGACGAAGCCACGCGCTTGATCATTCGCGGATTCTTTAACGAGGTCCTCAATCAGGTCCCGCTCGAAGACCTCCGTGAAGAACTCGTTGCACGTGTGGCCGGAGAGCTCGAGCAAACGAACCAGTAAAACGAAAAGGAATCAGTAAAAAATGTCTACCCTGGAAATCAAGAACCTCCACGCAAACGTCCTGCCGACCGAGGAAGGTCAAGAGCCAACGCCGATTCTCAAGGGCGTAAACCTCACTATTAAGGGCGGAGAGACTCACGCCATCATGGGGCCGAATGGTTCCGGTAAGTCCACGCTTGCCTACACGCTCGCTGGTCATCCACGCTACGAAGTTACTGAAGGCGAAGTACTCCTCGATGGTGAGAACATCCTCGAGATGGATATCGACGAACGCGCTCGCGCCGGACTCTTCCTGGCAATGCAGTACCCAGTTGAGGTGCCGGGCGTCTCTTCTTCGAACTTTATGCGCTCTGCTGTGACTGCTGTTCGTGGGGAAGCGCCGAAGCTTCGCGATTGGGTTCGTGAACTCAATGATGCTCGCGACTTGTTGAAGATGGACTCTTCTTTCACTGAGCGTTCGGTCAACGAAGGCTTTTCTGGCGGTGAGAAGAAGCGACATGAGGTCATGCAGTTGTCGTTGCTCAAGCCGAAGTTTGCTGTGATGGACGAAACGGACTCCGGCCTTGACGTCGATGCGCTGCGAATCGTATCCGAGGGGATCAACCGCTACCAGGAAGAAACCAACGGCGGTGTCCTAATGATCACCCACTACAAGCGGATCCTGGAGTATGTGAAGCCTGACTTCATTCACATCTTCTCGGATGGCAAGGTCATCCAGACTGGCGACGCCTCGTTGGCTGATGTTCTCGAGGCAGAGGGATACGAAAAGTTCATCTAATGGGATACTTACATTCCGATGGAACACTGAACACAGACGCGATTCGCGCAGAGTTCCCGATCCTGAGTCGGACCGTGCGCGATGGGAAGCCCCTCGTCTATTTGGACTCCGGGGCTACGTCCCAGCGTCCGCAGTCTGTGTGGAACGCTGAGCAAGAATTCGTCCTGAACACATTTGCACCAGTCCATCGTGGCTCCTACCAACTGGCTGAGGAGGCGACAGACGCTTATGAAACTGCCCGTGAGCGTATCGCTAACTTTGTTGGTGCTGACGGGGAGGAGATTGCATTCACGAAGAACGCTACTGAGGCTCTGAACCTCGTCGCATATGTTCTTGGTGATGATCGTGCCGGTAAGCACCAGATCAAACGCGGAGACACGATTGTTGTCACTGAACTGGAGCACCACGCGAACCTCGTGCCTTGGCAAGAACTGGCCCGCCGCACTGGAGCAACGCTCAAGTGGTACTCGATGACTGCTAATGGACGCATCGACCTTGACAGCTTGGAACTCGACGATACTGTAAAAGTTGTTGCGTTCACGCACCAATCAAACGTAACTGGTGCAGTAGCGGACGTCGATGAAATCGTGAGGCGTGCTCGCGCAGTAGGAGCACTCACGGTCCTTGATGCGTGCCAATCTGTTCCGCATATGCCTGTTAACTTTCACGAGCTTGACGTCGACTTTGCAGCGTTCTCAGGGCATAAGATGTGTGGACCTTCTGGTGTGGGCGCCGTATACGCGAGAAAGTCGATCTTCAGGGAACTTCCACCATTTTTGACAGGTGGATCCATGATCGAGATCGTCAAGATGGACTCTTCGACGTATGCGCCGACGCCCCAACGGTTCGAAGCTGGCACGCAGATGACAAGCCAGGTCGTTGGCCTTGGTGCTGCCGTCGAGTTCTTGGAATCCATCGGAATGGAAAATGTCCAACGCCACGAGCATATGTTGACGGAGTATGCCCTGGAACGAATGCAAGAGATTCCAGGATTAGTTATCGCTGGTCCTGCGGTGGCTGAACAGCGCGGCGGTGCGATCGCTTTTACCGTCGATGGCGTGCATCCGCATGATTTAGGACAGGTGCTTGATGCTCACGGTGTTGCTATCCGCACCGGCCACCACTGCGCGTGGCCCGCTCACAGAGAACTCGAGGTGCAGGCAACCTCTCGAGCAAGTTTCTACCTGTACAACACCAAAGAGGAAGTAGACGCCTTGGTTGAAGCCATTCGCGAAGCGCGCCGCTTCTTCGGAGTCGAGGAGGATTCCTAGACGATGAACCTAGAGTCTATG
Organism: Corynebacterium sp. HMSC08D02; assembly: GCF_001807505.1. Taxonomy (NCBI): domain Bacteria; kingdom Bacillati; phylum Actinomycetota; class Actinomycetes; order Mycobacteriales; family Corynebacteriaceae; genus Corynebacterium; species Corynebacterium sp. HMSC08D02. The sequence continues at coordinate 91,548 of NZ_KV789235.1, forward strand.
TACCAAGAAGTAATCTTGGACCATTACAAGAACCCACGGCATAAGGGGCTGCGCGAACCGTACGAAGCGGAGGTGTACCACGTCAACCCATCTTGCGGTGATGAGCTGACGCTGCGTGTGCACCTGTCTGCCGACGGAAAGACGGTTGAAGACGTCTCTTACGATGCTCAAGGTTGCTCGATCTCCCAAGCCTCAACCAGTGTGATGACAGAAGAACTGGTGGGGCTACCTGTTGCGGATGCGATGGAAAAGTTGCACTCGTTTGAGGAAATGATCACCTCTCGCGGGACCAAAGAAGGGGATCCGGAAGCCATCGGCGATGGCATTGCGTTCGCAGGTGTTTCTAAGTTCCCAGCTCGCGTCAAGTGTGCGTTGTTGGGCTGGAAAGCATTTGAAGCCGCCACGTCCGAGGCGTTAGACAAATAGAAAGGCGAAAATATGGTGGATAACGATCACACTTCGAACCTTGGCGATGGCGACGAGCGGCCAGCACAGACCGAGGAACAGCTCAAAATCTGTGGTGAAGTAGAGGAGTACCTACACGACGTCATTGACCCCGAGTTGGGTATCAATGTTGTTGACCTTGGACTTGTCTATGACGTGTGGGTAGAAACTAACGATAATGTCCACCGAGCAGTCGTCAACATGACGTTGACTTCGCCGGCTTGCCCGCTTACCGATGTCATCGAAGAACAAGCTGATCACGCTATCACGACGAATACTGTGTGTGATGAAGTCGTCATCAATTGGGTGTGGATGCCACCATGGGGACCGCAGATGATTACGGAAGAAGGGCGCGAGCAGTTGCGTGCACTAGGTTTCGCTGTTTAGACCACGTTTTCGTCTACTCACGCGGCCTTGTAGAGTAACCCTTTGTGATTGTTACTAATGATCTCGAAGTCCGTGTAGGAGCCCGGACGCTTCTCGAAGCGCCTGGGCAGCATCTCCGTGTTCAACCTGGTGACAGAATCGGTCTCGTCGGCCGAAATGGTGCCGGGAAGACCACTACGATGCGAATCCTCGCAGGAGAAACAGAACCCTACGCGGGCACGGTTACTCGTACTGGCGAGATCGGATACCTGCCACAAGACTCCAAAGAAGGCAATATCGAGCAGAGTGCCCGAGATCGCGTTCTTTCGGCGCGAGGCCTTGATCAGATCCAACGCTCGATGGATCGGCAGCGTTCCATCATGGAAGAGTCAGATGGTGCGACCCGTGATAAAGCAATCGAGAAGTTTTCCCGGCTCGAAGAGCAGTACCACGCGCTAGGCGGTTACGAGGCGAACGCAGAGGCTGCGCAGATTTGTGACAACCTCGGGCTTCCAGCACGAGTGCTCGACCAACAGCTCAGTACCCTCAGCGGTGGTCAACGCCGTCGCGTGGAGTTGGCACAGATCCTTTTCGCCTCTCGGGCGGGTTCTGGAAAGTCCCAAACCACACTGCTTCTCGACGAGCCCACTAACCACCTCGACGCGGACTCTATTACATGGCTGCGTTCGTTCTTGAGCAAGCACGATGGTGGCTTGATCATGATTTCGCACGATGTTGAGTTGCTTGAGGCAGTATGCAATAAGATTTGGTTCCTTGATGCAGTGCGCGCTGAGGCTGATGTCTACAACATGGGCTTCAAGAAGTACCAGGATGCCAGGGCACTCGATGAAGCACGACGCCGCCGTGAACGCGCTAATGCGGAAAAGAAAGCTTCCGCACTGCAAAAACAGGCGGCCAAACTCGGAGCGAAGGCGACGAAGGCTGCAGCTGCTAAACAGATGCTTGCTCGCGCTGAGCGCATGATGGGTGAACTTGATGATATCCGTGTGGCGGATAAGTTCGCCTCCATTAAGTTCCCAGAGCCCGCCCCCTGTGGGAAGACCCCGCTCTACGGCAAGGGACTAACCAAGATGTACGGTTCTCTTGAGGTGTTTGCCGGCGTTGACCTGGCTGTAGACAAAGGCTCCCGCGTCGTAGTACTCGGCACCAACGGTGCTGGCAAAACTACGCTGTTGAAGCTACTCGCTGGCGTCGAACGTACTGATGGGGAAGGCGGTTTGGTCACCGGTCACGGACTTCGCATCGGCTACTTCGCGCAGGAGCATGACACCATCGACGGTGCCAAAACGGTGTGGGAAAACACGATCGAGGCATGCCCTGATGCCGGGCAGCAAGATTTACGCGGGCTGCTTGGCGCGTTCATGTTCTCGGGCGACAAGCTAGACCAACCGGCCGGAACGCTATCGGGTGGTGAGAAAACGAGGCTGGCATTGGCAACGCTTGTTTCCTCACGGGCGAATGTCCTTCTTCTTGACGAGCCGACGAACAACTTGGACCCGCAGTCCCGACAACAGGTGTTGGATGCACTGAAAACCTATTCCGGCGCTGTCGTCCTTGTCACGCATGACCCTGGAGCCGTCGAAGCGCTTGAGCCTGAGCGAGTGATTATCATGCCTGAAGGCGATGAAGATCTATGGAGCGACGAGTATATGGAGATCGTCGAATTGGCTTAAAACTACCTGCAAAATGTTAGTGGTCTTGTTGTCCACCAGCTACGAGATCGAGGACTAAAACGGAGATTCGAGTTACCAGATTACCGCTAATGCGCCCTCGATCGGCCGCAAAATATTTATGGACGAAGAATCGCCGACAATCAATCAGTGAGGCTGCTGGAGCACGTGATAACACCAGGCAGCTCGCTTATTGAGGCGCCGCCTGACTCCGAAAGCACTGTGGTTACGCTTGTCCTGACTAGCGTGTGACTCAACGGTGTGGTGATCGGCACACCGCGCAATAACGTACTGTTCTAACCGACGCGTAGACTGACCACATGGCCAACAACGAAAACCTGAAGTTCCTGCGTGACGCATGGAATAGCATGTCAACAGACCAAAAAACTATCGTAGGAGTGCTTGCGGCGATGGATACAGTCGGCAAAGCAGTTGCGCTGCGCGACCTCGCAAGGGCCGAAGACAGCAAATTGCGTGGCCCCAAGTGGCTGTGGACGCCGATCATCGGCGTGGTAAACACCTTTGGCTGGGTGTCTTACTTCCTTATCGGGAAGAAGCGCTAGATTCACGTGCACCCCCGGCGTAGTAACGGATTTGAGTCACTGGTTGCATCCGGGGTCGCTGCCAGGGGTAGCGATCACCGGCGACGTCGATCGCCTCGCTGAGATCTAGAAGCGTGTCGGTGCCACCTGCCCCGCCTACAGTGAGCGTCTCGCCGTCAATAGACACCTCGGACGCAAACGTTCGTTGGTGGTGTTTTTGCTTGATGAGCGAGGACGGGATTTCGGCAAACACTAGCTTGCCGCGGCGCAGTACTGTTACGTCATCGGCAACGTAGCTCGGCCGAATGCGTTCGCTGCCGATCAGCGAGGCGACGTACACAACGCCCCAGATGGACAGCAGCAGCGCAATTAACCGCACCGTGCTTTCGGGTAGGAGCAGGTGAACCACCACCATCTCAATGCACAAGACCGAAACCACGCTCACGAGCATCTGCAATCGCCCTGGCGGGTGGGGGAGGACCTCCGCATCCTCTGGCACGAGCCGGTGGCCGCGAATCCACCGCAGTAAATCGAGGTACAGTTCGAGCTCGTAGCGTGCAAGACGGAAGCCTGGATGCCTCTTCCACAGTGAGAGGACCTTATCCATCGAAGCCCTCCGCCAACGCCTGCAGCACGACTCGTTGCGCGCCACGGGTCGGCACATCGTGTACACCGAGTGGTACGTCACCAGGCTGGAGGGTAGAGAGAACGCCCCGGAGCAGCCCGTGGGGGAGGAGCTCGCGAAAGCGCGCGGCGGTTTCGGCTACGTTGCTGTCCCGCGGCCGCATTTCCCCCAGGTCGTCCCAGAGTTTCTCGGCGGCGCGGGCTGCCTTGACGCACTCCGGATCGTTGAGGTTTGTACGTAGCTGGCCCCACGTGGCGGCAGTGGTAACCCCGGTCAGCGCCATGAGATCCCACGCGTCCAGCTCGCGCTGGAGCGCCTGCGGGTCGGTGAATACTCCACCCAGTGCTTGGCGGATATCCTCCGGCGCGCCAGAAGGATTGGACGCAAGCCTGGCCAGCCTTTTTCGCTGCTGCTGCAGGTGGGCAATGCGGCTATCCAGCTGGTCTAGAGCATGCTCGACCACAAGCGCTGTGTCTTTTGCTGCGACGTCGGCGATGGGCACGCCGGCGTCGATAAGCGCACGAGCCCGGACCACAGCAGCGAGGTCGCTGATCGTGTACTCCCGGTAGTTGCTACTCGTGCGAGCGGGCTCTGCTACGGCTCCGCTTTGGTGCAGGTGGCGCACTGAACGTACGGAGCAACCTGCGGCCACGGCAACATCTGAAATCTTCACGCCTTCAAACCTAAACCCTCACACAATGTGAGGGTCAAGGAAAGCACGCCTAGTTCCTAAACCCGTGCACAGGTGCCGGAATGAAGCCGCCGCGCTGGATCATCTCCGCGCTGCTCTTCGTATTGACCGGGATGACCGGCGCGTAGCCGAGCAGGCCGCCGAAGTTTACCTCGTCACCTGGCTTGGTGTCGGGGACGGGGATGAGGCGCGCTGCGGTGGTCTTATGGTTCATGACGCCGATTGCAGCCTCATCAGCGATCATCCCCGCGATGGTCTCCGCGGAGGTGTCGCCAGGAATGGCGATCATGTCAAACCCAACAGAGCAGATCGACGTCATCGCTTCGAGCTTGTCCATACTGATGGATCCAGCGCGGACCGCATCAATCATGCCCTTATCTTCCGAAACCGGAATAAAGGATCCAGAAAGCCCTCCGACACGGGAGCATGCCATCATGCCGCCCTTTTTGACGGCGTCGTTAAGAAGCGCGAGCGCAGCCGTCGTACCGTGCGTGCCGACCTGCTCTAGCCCCATGTGCTCGAGGATATGCGCAACGGAGTCACCAACCTCAGCAGTCGGCGCCAAGGAGAGATCGACGATGCCAAATGGCACTCCGAGACGTTCTGAAGCAAGGTTGCCAACCAGCTGGCCTGCGCGGGTGATCTTGAACGCAGCCTTCTTGATCTCTTCAGCTACCTCGTTCAAGCTGGCTTTTCCGAGCCGCTGGATCGCATTGTCGACGACACCAGGGCCTGATACACCAACTGAAACAACCGCGTCAGGCTCCTCAATGCCATGGAACGCTCCGGCCATAAATGGGTTATCACCCACAGCATTTGCGAACACAACAAGCTTTGCGCACGCAATCGAAGAACGGTCTTTGGTCAGCTCCGCTGCCTCTTTCACGACGCGCCCCATCTTCGCGACAGCATCCATGTTGATACCAGCACGGGAAGTAGCGATGTTCACCGAGCCACACACGTTCTCCGTGACGGTCAATGCCTCCGGAATGGACTCGATGAGACGCATATCAGAGGTGGTTGCCCCCTTTTCAACGAGCGCCGAGTAACCACCTACGAAGTTGACTCCCAGCTCACCCGCCGCTTTGTCAAGCGCTTTTGCAATGTCGACCGGATTGCCGTCCACCCCAGCTGCGACCAAAGCAATGGGAGAAACGGAGACTCGCTTGTTCACAATGGGAATACCGAGCTCGCGTTCAATGTCCTGGCAAACTTCTACCAGACGGGCTGCCTTCGTCGTCACTCTGTCGTAGACCGCCTGGCACGTTGCATCCATAGTGGGACGTGTACAACCGATGAGTGAGATTCCCATTGTTACAGTACGAATGTCCAGCCGGTAGTCCTCAATCATCTTGATGACGTCAAGAATGTGTTGGGACTTGAAATCAAAATCAACAGCCACAGCAACCCCTCCCTAGATTTCGTTCATGGCGGTGAAAAGGTCCTCGGACTGGATCCGAACAATGACCCCCAAAGATTCACCAGCTGCTGAAAGGTGAGTTTGCAGTAATTCCATGTTTACATCGCCTTCGGGAAGTTCCACACGCATGATCATGGTGAAGAAGTCATCCATGAGAGTTTGGGAAACATCTACGATATTGAGGTTTACCTCAGCCGCGGCGATCGCAACTCCTGCGATGATGCCTACACGGTCTTTACCTGTGGTTGTGATGATTGCATGCATAAGTAGGAATTCTAGCTACCAGAAACAAGTTGTTTCTACTCAACCCACGCAGTATTGCGTAAATGATTGTAAAATTCTGTTTGCCCACGAAACATCGTGAAGAGGCAGCCCCTTTACGATCTTGTCGTAGTCTTCCGGAGAGAAGTACCCATAGTTAGCGAAGAAGTCCATACGAGTCTGCATTGCTTTGGCATCCATCTCCGCATGAAATTGCGTCGCCCAAACATGATCACCGTACCGAATCATCTGAACCGGACAACTATTCCCAACTGCCAATATCTCAAGTGAGGGCGGGAGGGTGGACTCGTCAGGATTCTCGGTATGTCCGGTCAGCGCTGTGAAGTTCCCTGGGAACCCCTGAAGCAGTACGTCACGTTTACCGGCGTCTGAAAGCGAAACCTGTGTCGGGCCAGAGTCCTCTGGATGCGTGTGAACGATGTTTCCTCCGAGGTAGTGCACCAGCCAGCTCGTTCCGAAACAAACGAAGAACACGGGTTTTCCAGATTCCACAACCTCAGTGAGCACAGCATCTACATGCTGCGCCCACGCTGAGGTATGTGCATCTGAAACGTTTAAAGAACAACCTCCAACGATCACGCCTTCAACTGAATCCAGTGACTTCAGCTGGGCGTGCTCGTCAGAGATATGACAGAGCTCTATAGCTGTCTGATCCATCTTCGTCGCTTTGAGTACGTCGTTGTACTCGGCGTGAGCAACGTCAGCACCGATCTCACCATTTCGCAGCGACACCATAAGCAACTTAGACATGACGAACAGTCTATATCGCCCGGTAGCTAGCTAGAAACCGAAGATCGAACAGACTGCTCGACAACGTCTAGCATTGCTTCCAGCTGCTCTGGTGGCTCACCTGCGGCCAATTTGATTATGAACCCTTCCAGAACTGTCTCTAGATAGGTCTGCATTACTTCAATTGGCACATCTTGCCGCATCGCCGTATTCGATTCCAGCCGTTTCCGCACAGCCTCATCAAGTACTTCCTGGTGCTTCCTCCACCGAGCTTCAAATGCAGGATCTGTGCGGAGCTTTCGAACAATCTCAGAACGCGTCACGAACCAGTCATTTTCTTCCGGATGTTGCAAGAGGTCGTGCATAACTTCTACGAGCCCCTGTCGGCTAACTACCTCAGCTTGGCGTTCAGCGTCCTCGCTGGCGATGGCGAGAAACAACGTTTCCTTGTCTACGAAGTGATGAAAAATAGCACCACGCGTTTTGCCAGTGGCCTTTTCCAAACGAGCTACGGTAGCTCCTTCAAACCCATACTTGGCGAAGCATGCTCTCGACGCATCCAAGATTTCTTTGCGACGCCGCGCGAGCTCTGCATCACTAATGATCGGCATAGTCAGGCGCCCAACCTTTCGAGCTACTTAATAATTGCATTGGAGAAAAAGAAAGACTTAAGGGGTCACCACATACCGCGGAGACCCCTCAAGCGTGTTACGTAACTACGGTGTTAGTTCTTGACCATCTGGCGAAGAACATACTGCAAAATACCACCGTGACGGTAGTATTCAGCCTCACCTGGTGTATCTACGCGGACTACAGCGTCGAATTCTACGGTCTCGCCGGAATCCTTCGTTGCGGATACACGGACGGTCTCAGGGATCGTTCCGTTCTCATTGAACGCTGTGATGCCGCTAATGGAGATCGTCTCTGTGCCGTCGAGCCCGAGCGATGCGTGAGACTTTCCTTCTGGGAACTGCAGTGGAAGCACGCCCATGCCGATGAGGTTCGAACGGTGAATACGCTCGAAGGACTCAGCGATGACAGCGCGGACGCCGAGCAGCTTCGTGCCCTTTGCAGCCCAGTCGCGGGAAGAACCAGTGCCGTATTCCTTGCCTGCCAGGACGACAAGCGGAATACCAGCGGCCTGGTAGTTCTGTGCAGCATCGTAGATGAATGCCTGCGGTGCACCTTCCTGGGTGAAGTCGCGAGTGTAGCCACCAGCGTCTTCAACAAGCTCGTTGCGGAGACGGATGTTGGCAAAGGTACCGCGAACCATGACCTCGTGGTTACCACGACGTGAGCCGAAGGAGTTGTAGTCCTGACGCTTGACGCCGTTTGCATCGAGGTAGTTTGCTGCCGGCGTACCTGGCTTGATGGACGAAGCAGGGGAGATGTGGTCCGTCGTCACAGAGTCACCCAACTTGGCAAGTACGCGAGCACCATCGATGTCCGAAACGTCGTTTGGCTCAGCTGGCATTCCGTCAAAGTACGGGGCCTTGCGGATGTACGTGGAATCGTCGTTCCACTCGAATGTCTTGCCGGTTGGGATATCCAGATCCTGCCACTGCTTGTCACCCTTGAAGACGTCGGCGTAGTCAGCCTCGTACATTTCACGGGAGATTGTGCCAGCAATGGTGGATTCAATTTCCTCAGTTGATGGCCATACATCCTTCAGGAAGACGTCGTTGCCATCCTGGTCCAGACCAAGTGGCTGGGTCTCGAAATCGAAGTCCATCGTGCCAGCGATGGAGTAGGCGATGACGAGCAGAGGCGAAGCCAAGTAGTTCATCTTGACGTCAGGAGAAATGCGGCCCTCGAAGTTACGGTTGCCAGACAGGACTGCGGTCGCGGTCAGGTCGTATTCGTTGATAGCGTCGGAGACCTCTGTTGGCAGAGGACCAGAGTTACCGATGCAGGATGCACAGCCGAAGCCGGTGAGGTAGAAGCCAACAGCCTCGAGGTCCTTCCAGAGATCGGCGCGTTCGTAGTAGCCGTCGACAACCTGGGAACCCGGTGCCATGATTGTCTTAACCCATGGCTTCGCCTTCAGACCCTTTTCCGCAGCCTTGCGTGCGAGCAGAGCAGCGCCAACCATGACCGATGGGTTGGAAGTGTTGGTGCAGGAAGTAATAGCTGCAATCGCAACCATGCCGTGATCCAGGGTGTACTCGCCACCCTGCGGCGACTCAACGATAACGGGCTTCGAAGCACGACCCTCTGCGCCGACCGCTGCAGATTCTCCATTTGCAGGCCAGGACTGATTGAAGTCAACTGTCTCAACCTTCGCCGCACGAACTGGCTCGAAGGTCTCGTTGCCAGCATCGTTGTAGTCTGGCAGCTGCTTACGGAAGGTGTCCTTGGATTCGGACAGGAGGATGCGGTCCTGCGGACGCTTCGGGCCAGCGATTGACGGAACGACCGTTGAGAGATCAAGCTCCAAGTATTCGGAGTACTTCGCCTCTGGAGCGTCCTGCTCAAGCCACATGCCCTGAGCCTTCGCGTATGCCTCCACACGGTCGATGTCCTCCTGGGAACGACCGGTAAGGTGCAGGTAGTTGATGGTCTCTTCATCGATTGGGAAGATCGCACAGGTGGAGCCGAACTCAGGCGACATGTTGCCGATCGTCGCACGGTTTGCAAGTGGGATCTGCTTTACACCATTGCCGTAGAACTCGACGAACTTCTGAACCACGCCGTGCTCGCGCAGCATCTCGGTAATCGTCAACACAACATCGGTAGCGGTGACGCCGGCAGGAATCTCACCGGTGAGCTTGAATCCGACAACGCGTGGGATCAACATCGAAACTGGCTGGCCAAGCATTGCAGCCTCAGCCTCAATACCGCCAACGCCCCAGCCCAGGATGCCAAGGCCATTTTCCATGGTGGTGTGGGAGTCGGTACCAATACAGGTGTCTGGGTATGCAACTCCATCGTTATCGAATACAACGCGGGAGAGGTACTCAATGTTGACCTGGTGAACGATACCGGTCCCCGGTGGCACAACGCGGAAGTTCGAGAAGTTCTCAGCACCCCATCGCAGGAACTGGTAGCGCTCCTCGTTGCGTTGGTACTCGATTGCGACGTTCTTGTCGAGAGCGTTGGTGGAACCGAACGCCTCGATGATCACAGAGTGGTCAATGACCATCTCGGCTGGGTTCAGCGGGTTGACCTGATCAGGATCACCGCCGAGTGTGGAAACTGCCTCACGCATCGTGGCCAGGTCCACGACACAAGGAACACCAGTAAAGTCCTGCATAAGGACGCGGGCAGGGGTGAACTGAATTTCTACAGATGGCTCGGCATCTGGATCCCAGTTCGCGATAGCCTCGATGTGTTTCTTGGTCACGTTCTTGCCGTCCTCAGTGCGGAGGAGGTTTTCACCAAGAACCTTGAGGGAGTATGGAAGTTTCTCCATGCCTTCAACCGCATCAAGTGCGAAGTAGTCATAAGACTTCTCGCCGACCTGAAGCGACTTCTTGGCGTTAAAGGAGTTCTTGCTTTCGGTCACAGTAAGCTCCGTTTCTCGTCGTAAACCAGATAAATTGGAACAAGGTCCAAACGGTCAACCTCAAAGATATGCGATTAACCGCCTATGCGTAGCAATGATAACAGTACGGATGTAATGTTTGTTGTCCAACAGGGAAGATTTGAGAAAAAATGGAGCTAAACCCCCCATTTGGGGCACAACCCAACAATCTCCGCAGTTAAGGCGAACCGTACGGGGGAGTACAAGGCGGTTATCGCCATACAGGATAGAATGAGGGGCCCATCGACCGCAGAGGAATGTAGCCGCGACATGCAATACCAAAATCCAGATCCACGATTCGATAGCCTTGTAGATCAGCTCAATATTGACGGTATCGCATTCGAGACTGTCAATGAAGGCACCGGCAGCCTGGAACAGTCACTATCTTCCACCTTGTCGAGCGCGCATGATCATTCTGGCCTTAATGTGGGGCTCGTTTTTCTCGACTCGACGCCTCCCCGCATTCCTGAGTTAAGAGATCTGGCGCAAGACCTCAATCTTGCCACCGGAATCGAAACTATCTATATCCGAACGCCCAATGTCGCCATTGCTACATCAGAAAAGTTTCCACGTTCCTCAATCGAGGCTGGCCAGCTCGCCTCTGTACGGGCCTCAAGCTACGAAGATGGGGTGGCGCAGTTTCTGCAAGAGGCAACCTCTAGGCAGCTTGATTGGATTTCGGTATTGATTGCGGTTGCAGTAGTCCTCATCGTCACGTGTGGAGCCACCGCTATCCAGAATTGGCGTCAGGCGTAGAGACTTGACATTTCGATTAGCAACTTTTAAGTGACGATAATCACACTGCTACTTTTGTGCCTACATAATCCAAGGTTAGAGCTCTCGTCGTCAAGTGAAAATCCTTAACTTCTGTTACTGAAGATAAAGTTTGTGTAACAAATCAGTTAAGTGTCGTATGGTTTGTTTGTTGCCTCATGAGCTGAGGTGTGTTGCAAACGTGCCAGAGCTTTCCTCTAGTCAAGGAAGTTGCACTGACTTTTGACACGTGTGGTCCAGTCAAACCACGTCTATGTTTGCGTCGTACACAACCGTGAGGCTGTTTTCAGTAGTCGATTTAACAGAGCCGTACTCGTCTCAGCACGCGGAGTCTTCACAGGTCGGGTTTGCCTGACAGCGAGCTAGTCACTCGCTTGCTTGCCCGGCGTGAGACTTTGCATGAGTTGATGTTGGGTGCGGCGTGAGGAGCACCTTCGTGGTTACCCCGTCGAAGAGCACGCGAACGCGTGCTCGCCAGGTTTGGTCCAGCACCCTTGCTTGTTCAACCAGTTTCGCGTTGGCTTTTTCATTGAGCTCTCCTGTGGGCCCTGCTGTTGCTGCTCCCGCAGCGCAGTCAACTGCGTCTGCTCTAGTAGCCAAGCTTTCAGCATCGCAAGCTGAGATCGCCGAACTAGACCTGAAAATTGGTCAACTACGGGAAGCGGCAAATCGTGCTTTTGTAGACCTCCATGATGCTCAGTCTCGTTCTGAGCAGGCACGCCGCGGTGCTGAGGAGGCGAAGCGTCGTCTGGAGGAATCGCAGGCGGCAGTTGAGAAAGCTCGTGCTGAGCTATCCGCAGTGACTCGGTCGCAGTATCGCAACTCCGCTGGTGGAAGCCCGATTCAGGCACTCGGTGGAGAGCAATCGCAAAAGGATGTACTTGACCGTTCACTCTTTCTCCGTCAACGAAGCGAGGAAAAACAGCAAAAGCTTGCCGAAGTTGAGCAAGCTCGCCTCGAGGCTGCGAACGATGAATCTCTGCAGCGCCAGGCCAGTGAAGTTGCGCAGCAGGCTGCGGATGAAGCTGTGGCCGCTGAAACCGCTACGCGTGATGAGCTTGCCTCTCTGTCTTCACAGCTAGACGATGTCATTGAGCAGCGTGAGGCTGCATCTGCGGAGTTGAACAGCATCGAGAGCGACGTCGCGCAGGAACGTGGCATCTCAAATAGCCCTGCGCCGCAGTCAGCTGAGGTTCACGAGACTCCAGCTGAAACGTATGAGGTTTCGCCTGAGCTTCTTGACGCCGTCGAAGAACGAGTGAACGAAATTGCTCCCGGAGCTGACGTTCCAAATGAGCAAGCACTAGTACAAGCCGTGAATACGGCGCAGCGTACAGGTGGATATGTGGAGGTCTCCAACCAGGCAGATACGCCGCGGCTGGAGTACTCCGAGGGGAGCGATGTCACTGACTTGCTGACCCAAGCAGCAACCATCGTCGCTTCTGAAGCCCTCGTTGGTTCCTCTCAGCCTGATCACAGCGAAACAGCGAACCCCTATGGAGGCTCGAGCACAAGTGAAGTCATTGCTGCTTTCGCACAGGGACTCAATAGTGTTCTGGCTGCTGATTCCTCCGCTGGTCAGCCTGAGTCTGCTACTTCCGATCTGTCACAGGTCGTTCCTGCAGTTGGCACCTTCGAGTCGATTACGAATGAAGTTCGGTCTGCCTTAGCACCGTCGGCAAATTCTTCGTCTGTAGAGACAGTAATCGCACGTGCCGAAGCGATGATCGGTACGCCGTATGTTTGGGGCGGTGGTGACGCGAATGGTCCAACTGTGGGTGTGAATGGCGGGAGCATGTCTGGATTCGATTGCTCTGGGCTTGTGCTCTACGCCTTTGCTGGCGTAGGAATTTCGCTGCCGCACTACACGGGCTACCAGTACCAGCGAGGAACTCCAGTTGCGCCGAGTGAAGCACAGCGTGGCGATCTCTTGTTCTGGGGCCCTGGCGGCAGTCAGCACGTGGCAATTTACCTCGGCGACGGCATGATGATCGAGGCTCCCCAAGCTGGCCAGAATGTTCAGATTGCTCCAGTTCGTTGGTCTGGTATGTCAGCGAATGCAGTCCGTCTGCTTTAGTTCATTAGAATCATTCCCCATGGCATTCAAAAATTTCGATGCGTTGCTCGTGCTCTCTTTCGGTGGACCAGAAGGGGAGGACGAAGTAATTCCATTCCTCGAAAATGTCACACGCGGCAGGGGCATCCCGAAAGAGCGGTTGAAAGTAGTTGGTGAGCACTATTTCCACTTCGGTGGAGTGAGCCCAATTAATGGCCAAAATCTAGAAATCATCGAGCAGCTTCGTGCCGAGCTGAGTAGGCGGGGGCATAATCTTCCGGTCTATTTCGGAAATCGGAATTGGCATCCTTTCGCAGAAGATACCGCACGCGAAATCTCAGAAGCTGGGCATCGGGACATCCTCGTTTTCGCTACGAGCGCTTGGGGCGGTTACTCCGCTTGCCGTCAGTATGATGAGGATATTGCTCGGTTGCACCAGGCACACCCTGAGCTGCATTTCACAAAACTGTGGCAGTTCTACGGGCACCCAACGTTTGTCCGGCTCATGGGCGATTCGTTGAAGCAAGCAATGGAGTCACTTGATGACAAGGCTTTGCGAACGACCCGGATCCTCTTCTCGGCGCACTCAATTCCCACAGCTGCAGATGCCGCCGCTGGCGGCCACGAGGACGCACATCTTTACTCGCGACAGGTCCTTGAGGCTTCGCGCCTCGTCGCAGAGCATGCAGGAGTAGAGACTTACGAAAACGTTTGGCAATCGCGTTCCGGCAACCCGCAGACTCCGTGGCTAGAGCCCGATATTATCGACCGCGTCAAGGAGCTCCATCAACAGGGAGTCACTCACATCGTTTGCGTGCCGATCGGGTTCTTGACTGACCATATGGAGGTTGTGTGGGATCTCGATACCGAATTGAAGGCTGAGTGCGACAAGCTCGGCGTTGAATTCACCAGGGTCCCGACTATCGGTCTCGAGCCGCGGTTCGCATCGATGATCGTTGACATTGCAGAATGCATTAGCCGCGGCACGACGCCTCCTACGCTGTCCACGATTTCGGTGCAGGGCTGCACCGAAAATGGTGTTCCTTGCCACACTGATTGCTGCGCTCCGATTCGTCCGCGCGTTACCGAGTAGCCCGAAAATCGCGAACGGCTTCCGCAACGCCTGCTGTTCGCGCTCTTCGGATGCTCCTTCCCAATACGAGCAAGTGCTGATCAAAAGAGTGATCTCCCAGCCGATCTGTCACCGTCTCGACGATCGCCGAGACTCTATCCGCGCGCGCAAAAATCTGAGCTGCCCTTGGCGTGGTGGCAATTGGCAATCCTGGGGTGTCATAGAAATCGGTGATATGGCCGACCGTCAGTCGGGGTGAGGACAGCGTTTCGTTGGGCTGGGCGACGGCCTCAATCATCATCGCAGCTTGATCTGTTGCGCTTCTCAGCATTTGGTCGGCCTCACCAGGAGATAGCCAGTCTGGTTCTGGTGGGCGTCGATAATCCTCGAACCACCGCCAGTGCACGCCGTCTGTTTCGAAGCTCGGAATGAGAATGTGATAGAGCCCTTCTGCCCCGATGATGATCAAGGCTCCTGCATCCGTCATTGCTTCCGCCGCTGCTGTGTGCGCCCACAGCGCAGGAGTGTCGCCCGCTCCACCTAGGACTAGCCGCACGACCGGCTCGCGGGACTCAAGATTAGCTACCCTGCGAATTTCGGTGAGCAATTCTACGCCCCCACCGGTGCCATAATGGTGGCCTCCACCGAGCTCGTCAAGTGCTGCGAGCGTTTCGTCTGTCGACGTCACGTGATACAACCACGCTGCGATCCACACCGCAGTGTTTTGCAGTGGCGAGTAAACATGCGCGCGAAGATTCATTCGTCTGATGGTAACCGATAGACTAGTGCCACTATGACACCGGATAATCGTTACAGCGGAGATATTTTCCAAGGGCATTCGCGCAACAAGAAGCCCAAGTATCCCAGCATCCCCGCAGAGCCGGGCATCATCGTTGAGATTGTGGGCGACGAATTCGTGGGAGCCGTAGTTGGTTTTGAGCGTACGTACGACGGTGATTTCGTTCGTCTTGAGGACAGGCACGGGCAACAACGCCTTTTTAAGATGCTTCCCGGAGCCTTCGAAGTAGAGGGACAGCGAGTCTCCTTACACCGCTATGTCGCTCCGCAGCAGGAATCGAGCACCCACTCAAACTCCGGTTCACGGAAAGTAGCTAACGCGAAAGCGAAAGTTGCGCAGCCAAGCCGAATTTGGGTGGAAGGTATTCACGACGCCGCTATCGTACAGAAGGTATGGGGGCACGACCTCAAAGTCGAAGGTGTCGTCGTTGAGTATCTTGAGGGGCTTGACAACTTGAGCGACAGGCTGGAGGAGTTCCACCCGGGACCGGGGCGACGCATCGGTGTGCTTGCTGACCACCTCATCGAAGGCACAAAAGAGTCCCGCCTCGTCGAGGGGGTAGGTCCACACGTACTTGTCACAGGCCACCCATACATCGACATCTGGGAAGCCGTAAAGCCGGAACGAGTTGGGTTGAAGAACTGGCCAAAGGTGCCTTACGGAGAGGATTGGAAGACAGGGGTATGCCAACGTGCCGGGTGGGGCAGTCCGAAGGATGGCTGGCGGCGTGTCTACGATGCTGTCGAGACATACCGAGATCTTGATTCCACCCTTATCGGCGCAGTTGAGCGACTCGTGGATTTTGTCACCAATCCGCAGCTTAAGAAATCCGACTGCTGACCGAATCGTTTCTGTATAGTGAAGCCGTGGGTAGTCTTATTTGGCTAGGCATTGCCGTAGCATTCGCAGTTGCTGAACTCGCCGTAGGGGAGTTTACGTTCCTCATGATTGCAGCAGGGGCGCTTACTACGTCTGCTATTGCGCTTGCCGGGGTGCCTTTGGGGGTTGAAATCGGGGCGTTTGTAGTTGCTTCGGCCGGTTTCTGGTTCCTCCTCCGGCCTTACTTGCACAGGCGCTTGCGCCGCCCATCTACGGTGGGGGAGCTTGGCCAATCACTCATTGGCACGAGTGCACAAGTGGTTGAGGAGATCACGCCGAGCAGCGGTCAGATTCAACTGGACGGATCGCTTTGGTCCGCGAGAGCAATTGATCCAAGCCACACCATTAAGTCTGGTTCCACAGTCATCGTTTCAGATATTGACGGCCCAATCGCTGTCGTATGGAAGGAGTCGCCATAATGGCCTTGGTAATACTGGGGCTGCTGCTCATCTTGGTAATCGCGGTGCTGCTCGCATCTGTGAAGCTAATCCCGCAAGGTGAGTCAGCAGTTATTGAACGTCTGGGGTCCTATACACGGACCGTTTCCGGTGGGCTAACACTACTGGTGCCGTTTATTGATCGTGTTAGAGCGCGCGTTGATACGCGCGAGAGGGTCGTTTCGTTTCCTCCGCAAGCAGTAATTACGCAGGACAACCTCACCGTCGCAATTGATATTGTGGTGACGTTTCAGATTAACGATCCGGCAAAGGCTATTTACGGCGTCGATAATTACTTGGTAGGTGTTGAGCAAATATCCGTCGCGACGTTGCGTGATGTCGTCGGCGGGATGACGCTTGAGGAAACGCTGACCTCGAGAGAAACTATTAACAGGCGCCTGAGGGGTGAGCTTGACGCTGCTACCGCCAAGTGGGGACTGCGTATTAGCCGCGTTGAGCTGAAAGCGATTGATCCGCCACCATCGATTCAGCAATCGATGGAAATGCAGATGAAAGCCGACCGCGAAAAGCGCGCCATGATCCTTACCGCTGAAGGTAAGCGCGAGTCGGACATCAAGACTGCCGAAGGTGAGAAGCAGGCGCGAATCCTCTCTGCTGAAGGCGAGAAGCACGCTGCTATTCTCGCGGCTGAAGCTGAGCGCCAGGCGATGATTCTACGCGCGGAAGGCGAGCGTGCGGCGAAATATCTTGAGTCGCAAGGTGAAGCGCGAGCCATTCAGAAAGTCAACGCGGCGATCAAGTCCTCAGAGGTGACGCCGGAGATGCTTGCGTACCAGTACCTGGAGAAGCTGCCTAAGATCGCGGCCAATGAAGCATCAACGATGTGGATGATTCCGAACAGCTTTGGCGATTCTTTGGAGCAGTTCGCCAAGGCGTTCGCTGGCAAGGACAGCGACGGAGTGTTCCGCTACGAACCCCAGCGTGCAGATTCACAAACGCGCGCTATGGCCGGCGAAGACGACAGCACGGACCAGTGGTTTGATACCTCCACTGATCCTGAACTTGCTCGGGCACTTGCAGAGGCGCGTGCCGTCGCGAACAAGCACGTCGACGACCCGGATCCGACAAGCGCATTCGACGAAGTCTCTACCCCGACCGAAACGCCGCAAGTTGCCCAAAAGGGCGAACACCGGGCAATTGAATCTAATGACTCGCGCGACGCATAAGGTGTAGCGCGAGTTTCCAGCCAGCCTGCTCGGCCTGCCACCCGGCGGCCTGCAGGCGCTGGCTCATTGCCTGTTTAGAAATACCTAGTTGCGCTGCGGCTTCATTTTGGTTGAGCCCAGAGCGCACGAGCGATGTGGCTTCGCGGCCTTCAAACGTTCGCTTATGCAGAATGTGCGCCAGCAGGGCAAACGTCGCTGAGATATCTTCTGCCTCGGTGTCAGGCGCATGAGCATCCGTGATAACTTTCACTTGCGCTGCACGTGTGCCGACAGCCTCAGTGGCGGCAAACTGCGCACGTCGCCTGCGCGTGATTCCCAGGCCGACAGCCCAATTACCATCTGACAGCAGCGCCATAATGAGGTTAAGTGCTGTCTCCGGCCCATCCACTGTTGTGCGGATATCCTCAACGCCAATGACTTCGAACGGCGAAACACCCGGAAGCGTCGAGAGCGCGTGAGCCGAGGACTCGACGAACGCGGCGCGACCTTTTTCGCGACCACGGTAACGTGCATGCACAGCAATCATGCGTACATACTAGCGTGCTTCAAGAAAGTACACGCTCGAGCCTTTACTCTTCTATTCGACGCGGCTTCGCCGGGTGGCGCGCGTCGATAATCAGTCCTGTCACGCCAAGAACAGACAGTGCAAACACGGCGCCGAGAAGCACTGGGTTTGCATCTCCGCTCAACGTGTCTCCGAACAATGCAACGAGAATCGTGTTAGGAGCCGAGCCGATGAGCGTTGCCCCCATGAACGGCAAAAGCCGGACTCGACTTAGCGCTGAAGCGTAGTTCATGACCGAGAAAGGGATACCGGGGATGAGTCGCAGGCTCATTACAGCCAGCCAACCGCGCTGTTCCAACCGCTCATTAATCATGTGAAGCTTGGGGTGAGAAATTTTGCTCTCAACCCAGTCACGTAAAAGAAACCGCACAACGGTTAGCGAAAGACCTGCTGAGGCCGTCGTTGCGGTGATAGCGAGCAGAATCCCGAACCAACCACCGAAGAGAACACCGGAGGAAATGGTGAGCAACGTACGGGGGATCGGGAACTGCGTGATGAGTACGTAGAGCAACCAAAAAACGACTGGAAACCAGGCTCCCGTACTATCAGCCCACTCGCGAAACGTCGACAGCGAAGGTATTTCAAAGAAGCGCCACACCCACAGTGCAATTGCGAGAAGTACCAAAATGAGCATCACGCGTAGTGGTGACTGTTGGCGCATCCGTTTGCCCTTCGTCTTTAAGTGCGGCCTAAACAAAAAACCGGCTTCCTGGAGGAAGCCGGTCATTGTGCCCGGAGGGGGACTTGAACCCCCACGTCCGTTAATAGGACACTAGCACCTCAAGCTAGCGCGTCTGCCATTCCGCCACCCGGGCTGGGTGTTTTGCTTTCAACCTCTCGGCTGGGCACTTGCACTACTATAGAGTGACGTTGATTCAAGATGCAAATCGCCAGTACAAATGCCCAAACGTAGGCCACTAGGCTAGTCGGAGCTCAAGGCGATCCAGGGGAGTTCGGAGCCAACAGCATCTGTAATATTGGAAAGTCCATGGGCTTTAAGTTGCTCCTGCAAGCCCTTGTGAATTCGGTAGATCCACCCCGGACCACCGTAAATAAACGGCGTATACCCCTGGAGAAGGCTTGCGCCGGATGTAATACGCTCCCATGCCTGCTCTGGTGTCGAAATGCCACCGGAACTGACAAGTACGAGTTGGTCGCCGACTCGCGCATGGAGACGTCGCAAAACCTCCAGTGCGCGGCTGTTGAGCGGCGCGCCGGAAATACCACCCGCCCCCATGGCTTCCACTTCGGCAGCATCGGTTCGAAGGCCTTCGCGGGAGATGGTCGTATTGGTCGCCACGATGCCGGCAAGGTTCAATTCGACGGCCAGGTCTGCAACTGCGTCGATATCCTCGTCGCTGAGATCAGGAGCAATTTTTACCAGCACAGGCGTCGTAGTTGCCGTAGTAACCACGTCAAGGATTGGCCTCAACGATTCAACTGACTGAAGGTTGCGAAGCCCAGGGGTGTTTGGGGAAGAAACATTGACAACAAGGTAGTCCGCCAGAGGGCCGAGCACAGTCGCGGTAGCTCGGTAGTCTCCAACTGCGTCCTCGGAGAGCTTATTTTTCCCGATGTTGATTCCAACGATCTCAGGAGTCTTCCGTGCTCGGAGACGCTCTGCAATGCTCAGCGCGCCATCGTTGTTGAAGCCCATTCGGTTGAGGATCGCTTTGTCCTTCGGCAAGCGATAGAGCCGTGGACGTTCGTTTCCGGGCTGTGCCTTCGGGGTCACAGTTCCTAATTCCGCATAACCGAAGCCGATCGCCGACCACGTGTCCGGAGCTTCCGCGTTCTTATCGAATCCTGCAGCGAGACCCACCGGGGCGGGGAAACGCACGCCGAACAACGTCTGCTCGAGAAGCGGGCCGTCGACACGTACGACACGAGTCATAGCTCGGGTGAGGGGAGTTAGGCGTTGTAGGGTTTTCAGCCCGCCCATGATGATGTCGTGGATGCGCTCAGGCGGAATTGTAAACATTCCCCGAAGTGCGAGCCCATATACCGTGTCGTATAAATTGCGTTGATTCATTTCTATTTGGCCTCAATGCTTTCAGTGGAAACTATTTGCAGGCCACTACCTGACGCAGATCCGATAATGAGTGTTCCGTCAGAGAGCGCTGCAATACTTTGTGCATCTGGAACTGTACTGACCTGAGCACGTTCAACGGGGACGCCGTGGGAAATGTCATAGGCAGTCGCGAGGTTCCTTTCGGTTGAAGTCACCCACGCGAGCTTATTAGCGCTATCCCACGCGACGTCCCACGCTCCGGAGGGCACCGGCACACTCTGCTGGAGACGAATGACTTCATTGGTGGTGTACACGAGTAGCTGGCTACCCGTCGCATCCGCAGCGAGCACCAGACCGTGCTCTCCAGCAGCAACCTTGCCGACGCCAAGCCCAGCGCGCAACGTTGCCCCCTGACGTCCAGTGCCCCAATCAAGGTCCTGAATGGTGGTGTCAAATGTGTTGACGCGCACCACGGAATCGGCACCACCATCTACCGGAACAGCCTGCAGCTGGTCAGTTTCGCGCGCGACAGAAAACTCCTTTTTGAGCTCACCGTTGCTATACAACCACACTGACTTCGCACTGTCGCTTCCGGCTAAAACACTGCCGTCCGAGGCGACAGTTGCCACAGTCACCGGGTGGTCGGTAGCAACTTTTTGAAGCCCCTCTTTGTTAATGATGGCAATGAAGTCCCCGCACCCTACCGCAAACTGACCAGCGTTTGCCGAGACCTCACCGCAAGCATCCTCCAACTTGAACTCTTCAACTCGGTTTTCTTCGAATTGTGCGCTGGTCCCAACGTAAAGCGCATCCGGGGTGCGCACACCAATCAAGTCGTTCGTTTGATCCACATCGACGATGGTGTCAAATTGAAGCAACTGGCCGTCAGGATGTGCCGAAGGGGGTGACGCAACTGGTTCAGCGCTACCCATACTTATGGCGTCATTTGGGTCAACGACATCGGGGGTACACGCCGCAACAGCCAAAGCTACGGCCATAATGGGCAGCATTAAGGCGACTTTTCGTTTTGTTCTCACGGAGGTCAACCTTATCAATGCTGTACGCATGTGGGGATTTTTCTCCGCACGGGTAAGGTTTTCCAACATGATTGCCGCCTCTCAGTTAGCAGAGTCAATGACATGGGCTCAAGTGATTGTCCTCTCGGTCGTCCAAGGCTTAACCGAGTTCCTTCCAGTCTCATCGTCAGGCCACCTCCGCATTGTGTCCGAGCTTTTGTGGGGCGAGGACGCTGGCGCGAGTTTTACCGCTGTCATTCAGCTCGGCACCGAACTCGCTGTGCTGGTCTTCTTTGCGAAGGACATTTGGAGGTTCCTCTCTGGATGGTGTGTCGGACTGTTTGATAAGACGAAGCGCGGGTTCGATTACCGGATGGGATGGATGGTCATCGCTGGCACTATTCCAGTCGGGGTGCTTGGCTTTGCTCTGAAAGACTTGATCCGTGAGAACTTCCGCAACCTTTGGATTACTGCAACGGTTCTCATTTTGTTTTCGTTCGTGTTCATCTTGGCGGAAAAGCGCGGGACGAAAAAGCGTAGCTTCGAGCAGCTGACAGTAAAAGATGCCATCGTGATGGGCCTGTGGCAGTGTCTAGCTCTCATTCCGGGTGTTTCGCGTTCGGGCGGCACTATTTCGGGCGGTCTCTTTTTGAACCTTGAGCGGGAAGTAGCAACTCGTTTTTCGTTCCTCTTAGCTATCCCGGCAGTGCTCGCATCAGGCATCTTCTCACTACCGGATGCGTTTGATCCGCAAGCAGGGCAAGCAGCAACAGGTCTGCAGTTGCTCGTCGGAAGCGCTATCGCATTTGTTTTGGGATATATTTCCATTGCTTGGCTGCTGAAGTTTGTTTCGCACCACTCATTCTCCTGGTTTGCTGCGTACCGCATACCTCTTGGCATCATCGTGATGGCGCTGCTGGCTACCGGAGTTATACAACCGGTGTAGGCAACGCTTGCCTTTGAACGCCGGTAACCGCGCATGATGAGCGTGCCGCGGTATGGTGGTCACTATGCATTCTTGGCCACAACCTGTAGTCCCTGCTGTCTCTGGTACTCCGGTGCCGCTGTCTCTGTATGACACCGCAGATAGGGTGGTAAAGCCCGTGAACACAGCTGCCCATCACTCGGGGAAGGTGGGGATGTACGTCTGCGGGATCACCCCATACGACTCCACTCACCTAGGACACGCAGCTACGTACCTCTCCTTTGATCTCATCTATCGTCAGCTCCTTGCTAACGGCCACGACGTTCATTACGTGCAGAACATCACCGATGTCGACGATCCATTGTTCGAGCGCGCGGAGCGAGACGGCGTCGATTGGCGCGAGCTGGGAACGGAACAGATCAACCTTTTCCGCAGCGACATGGAAGTGCTCTCAGTCATCCCGCCTCAGGACTATGTTGGCGCGATGGAGACTGTCGATGAGGTCATTGAGATGGTGCAGCGCTTGCTCGACGTCGGCGCAGCGTACCGCCTAGACCACGGTGATATTTACGCTGATATCACCGCAACCAAACAGTTTGGATACGAGTCAAACATGACGCGCGAGCAGATGGAGCATTTCTTTGCCGAGCGCGGGGGAGACCCTGACCGTGAGGGGAAACGAGACTCACTCGATGCGCTGGTGTGGCGTGGACACAGGGAAGGGGAGCCCGCGTGGGATTCGCCCTTCGGCCCCGGCCGCCCAGGTTGGCATGTCGAGTGCTCTGCCATCGCTGCGAACCGTCTCGGCGTACCGTTTGCAATCCAAGGCGGAGGCTCGGACCTAGCGTTTCCACATCACGAGTTTTCTGCCGCGCATGCTGAGGCTGCGACTGGAGAACAACGGATGGCACACCACTACGTGCACGCGGGAATGATCGCGCTTGAGGGAGTGAAGATGTCGAAATCTCTCGGCAATCTCGTCTTTGTGCACAAGCTAACGGAACAGGGACACTCAGCGTCTGCGATTCGCCTTGCCGTTTTCTCCGGCCACTATCGCCAAGACCGTGATTTTTCCTACGAGGCACTCGATCAAGCAGAGCATCGACTCAAGTCGTGGCACACAATTCTTTCTCAGACAGATCAGCAGTCTCGCGTGGAGCAGACAATTCAAGATTTGCGCCAGGCCCTTGCTGACGACCTCGACACACCAACTGCGATTCAAATTATCGACGCCGCCAAAGGTGATTACAACGGGTTACTTCGACAAGCTATCGAAGGCTTACTCGGTGTAAAGGTAGGCAGCAACGATGAGTAGTCTCCGATCCACATTCCAATCCGATGTCGACGAGTTCATCGAGGATTTGAGGGTGTTTGCATCCGGTGAATATTTGCAAGAGCAGGACCTCGAACTCTGGGAAGCCCCATTTGACCCTGCCGTATTACCTGAGCTCCGTGAAATCCTCGAGATTTTTCTCGACACTGCGTCGCTCGTCGCGCAGCCGGTTGACGACGCCACCATCAGCGACCTCTACACGGGCCTCATTGCCAATCTTGAAGAGTTCAACGCTAAGCATCAATATGCCGTGCTCGAGCCAGAGGAGATGTCGGACATCGAGGGAATTTTCGCGAAGGTCTCGGCACAGATTGGCGCGGATCCATCCGTCGTCCAGGAGCTGTTCAATCGTGAGTAGGGTTCGCGCTCCCCAAGCTGTGCTGTGGGATATGGATGGGACGCTCATCAATACCGAGCCGCTTTGGGCGCAAGCAACCTTTGAGCTGTCTGAGTTTTTGGGCAAGAGGCTTTCTGCGGAGGAGCGTCGAAAAGCGGAGGGCGTCAGTTTCCCCACAGCGTTGAGCATCATCACTACTTGGACCGGGTATTCCTTGCAGCCCGGAGATACAGAGCGGCTGAAGCGGTGGATGCAAGAACGGATGCAGCAACTCCTAGGGCAAGGTATTGAGCTGAACCCGGGAATACGCCACGTCCTTGACATACTGCGGGACCATGGCATTCCGATGGCCATTGCGACGAACACAGAACGCGCGCTCGCTCAAACCTGCATTGACTTCATCGGCAACGATTACTTTCAAGCAACCGTGACTGGAGATGAGGTATCCAACCCAAAACCAGCTCCGGATATGTATCTGAAAGCAGCGCAGTTGGTTGGTGCTGAGCCGTCGCGCTGTATCGCAGTTGAAGACTCTCAGGCGGGAATGCAAGCAGCGATTAGGGCAGGTGCACGGGTGCTTGGCTTGGCCGACTATGTCCCGAAGCCGGCCACAAGAATCACCTTCAGCGATTTACAGTCTGCGACACTTCATGATGTTGCAAGGTGGTATTCCGCGCCATAAACCGCGCTCAAAGCTCTTCTGTTTCCGCTAAGGTGTTGTGCGTGAAGGACTTCGATCAACTTTTTGCTCAGCTCACTGAAACTGCCGACTCCAAGCGCCCTGACTCAAGCACGGTGCAAGCGTTAGAGAAGGGCGCCCATTTCATCGGCAAGAAAATCATCGAAGAAGCTGGTGAAGTGTGGATCGCTGCCGAGTATCAGTCTGACGAGGAGCTGGCGGAGGAAATGAGCCAGCTGATGTACTGGACCCAGGTAATGATGCTGCAACGAGGTCTTACCCCTGATGACATCTATAAATACCTCTAAGGATTTCGCCTGATGATTAAGTTTGCGGTTCCAAATAAAGGCTCTTTGTCAGAGAAGGCGCTCCAGATTCTCAAAGAGGCCGGTTACAAGGGGAGGGGCACGTCAAAAGCCCTGAATATCTGGGATGAAGAAAACGGTATTGAGTTCTTCTTCCTGCGCCCAAACGACATCGCTATTTACGTTGCTCAAGGCCACCTTGACCTGGGTATCACTGGGCGAGATTTGGCACTCAATTCCCATGCCGAAGTAGAAGAAGTACTTCCGTTGAGCTTTGGTGCATCGACATTCCGGTTTGCTGCCCCGCAGTCTGAAACGTGGGCGGTGCCTGATTTGGAAGGTAAGCGGATAGCAACTTCATACCCGCACCTCGTGATTGACTATCTTGACGGGCTCGGCATCACTCCGAAGGAAGTCATTGAGCTTGACGGCGCTGTTGAGATTTCGATCAAGTTGGGCGTCGCGGACGTTATTGCTGACGTCGTATCCACTGGTACGACGCTACGACAACATGGGCTGGCACCATTTGGGGAGCCCATTCTTGCCAGCGAAGCCGTCGTCATCAAGCGTAAGGGCGTAACGCTAGCAAACGAACATGAGGTAGTGCTTCAGCGTATCCGCGGCATCTTGAACGCAGAGAACTTCCTGATGCTCGATTACAACATTTGCAGAGATGACCTCGACAAAGCCAGCGAACTTACACCAGGCATGACGGGGCCGACTGTCTCGCCGCTGTCGCGCGACAACTGGGTCGCGGTGCGCGCTATGGTTCCGCGAACCCAAGCGAATGCGGTTATGGACGCTCTCTCTGAAATTGGCGCGGAAGCCATTTTGGCCACTCAGCTGCGCATTGCACGCCTATAGGATTTTCAATTAATCACCGATAAGTCACCCCTATCCCTATTATTGGGGTGACTAGGTGGCCCAAAAGTTGTATAGCGTCGAATTTGCGTACAATCAGTGGCATGAGTAATCGAATTGAAGAAGATCTGCTTGGCACACTCGAAGTGCCCTCCGACGTCTACTACGGCATCCACACCCTGCGTGCCGTCCACAACTTCCCGATCTCCGGCCAGACCATCAATGACCTGCCAGAGTTCATTCGTGGCATGGTGGAAGTAAAGAAAGCCACCGCACTGGCCAACAACCGCCTCCACGTTCTGCCAAAGAAGAAGGCGGACGCCATCGTCAAGGCCTGCGACGAGATCCTCGACAACGGTCGCTGCATGGACCAGTTCCCAATCGACCAGTTCCAAGGTGGCGCTGGCACGTCCCTGAACATGAACACCAACGAGGTTGTCGCAAACCTCGCTCTTGAGATCCTCGGTGAAGAAAAGGGTAGCTACGACATCATCAACCCGAATGATGACGTCAACATGTCCCAGTCCACCAACGACGCATACCCGACCGGCCTTCGCCTCGGTGTGTACTACGCCGTCCAGGGCCTGCTGACCGAGCTTGAGGAGCTCACCAAGGCGCTCAACGCTAAGGGTGAAGAGTTCGACGACATCATCAAGATGGGGCGCACCCAGCTCCAGGACGCAGTCCCGATGACGCTCGGCCAGGAATTCACTGGCTTCGGCGCACTGCTTGAGGAGGAACTGGACGTCATCAAGTCCGCAGCACAAGCACTGCTGACCGTCAACCTCGGTGCAACCGCAATTGGTACCGAGCTCAACACTCCAGACGGCTACCGTCAGAAGATCGTTGAGGCTCTCGCGGAAGTCACCAAGCTGGATATCAAGGGCGCACCGAACCTGATTGAGGCAACGTCCGATACCGGCGACTACGTATGGATGCACTCCGCACTGAAGCGCGCCGCGATGAAGATCTCTAAGGTATGTAACGACCTGCGCCTGCTGTCCTCCGGCCCACGTGCTGGCCTGAACGAGATCAACCTGCCGGAAATGCAGGCTGGCTCTTCGATCATGCCTGCGAAGGTGAACCCTGTCATCCCTGAGGTTGTAAACCAGGTGTGCTTCAAGGTCTTCGGCAACGACGTTGCCGTCCTGACCGCATCTGAGGCTGGCCAGCTCCAGCTCAATGTCATGGAGCCGGTAGTTGCCGAGGCCCTGTTCAATTCCATCCGTCTCCTCACCAACGCAGTCCGTACGCTGCGTGAGAAGTGCATCGTTGGCATCACCGCTAACAAGGATGTGTGTGAGGCCTTTGTGAACAACTCCATCGGCATCATCACATACCTGAACCCAGTGATCGGCCACCACAATGGTGACGTCATCGGTAAGGAAGCTGCTGCTACGGGTAAGAGCGTTCGTGATCTTGTTCTCGAGCGTGGCCTGCTCACGGAGGAGGAGCTGAAGGTTGTGCTGGGCAAGGACAACTTGATGCACCCAGAGTACCGCGGCGTATTTTTCGACGAGGACTAATCAACCAAAAGTAGTAAATCTCACACTCCCCTGATTCGGTAGTTATCGCCTCTTAGTGCGATAATGGAAGCGAATACTAATTCGACCGAATCAGGGGAGTTCCTGTGTTACTTGTGATACAACTCATCATCCTGTTCGGCGCCATTGTTCTCGGCGCCCGGATGGGTTCCATTGCTATCGGTTTTGCCGGTGGCCTTGGCGTTTTGCTTCTCGGACTCACTGGTATGTCCGTAACCGCCGATGACATCCCCTTTGATGTCATCGGCATCATCATGTGTGTGATCGCTGCTATTTCTGCAATGCAGCTGGCGGGGGGCATGGACTATCTCGTGTACCTCGCTGAGAAGTTCCTACGCCGCAATCCAAAGCGCGTCACGGTGTACGCGCCAATCGTTACTTGGTTGATGACCGTGCTGGCTGGCACTGGCCACACCGCTTTTTCCACTCTTCCAGTTATCGTTGAGGTTGCTAAGGAGGGCGAAGTTCGCCCATCCCGCCCGCTTTCGGTCGCAGTCATCGCATCGCAGATGGCAATCGTGGCTTCCCCGATTTCGGCAGCAGTCGTCTTTATGGCCTCCGTGCTTGAGCCTCTGGGCGTCGGCTACCTGCAGTTGCTCGGCGTCATGATTCCTGCGACCTTCCTCGCGATTTTCCCAACCGCTTGGGTTTCGAACAAGCTTGGTAAAGACCTCGTTGACGACGAGGTGTACCAGCGTCGCCTCGCAGACGGTCTCGTAGCAAAGTCGAGCACCACCGAAGACAGCTACAAGCCGAAGGATGGCGCAAAGGCCTCCGTGTGGATCTTCCTTGTCGCAATTGTCATCGTTATGTTCTACGCGACGATCATCTCCGATCAGATCGGTCTCATCGAGAACCCAACCGTCCCTCGTAACGAGGCAATCATGGCGATCATGCTTTCTGCTGCCGCTGCGATCCTGCTTATTACGAAGTCCCGCGCAGCTGAGGTCTTGAACACCCAGGTGTTCCGCTCCGGTATGTCCGCGTCAGTTTGTGTGCTCGGTGTTGCTTGGCTGGGTACCACCTTCATCAACCATTACATTGAGGACATTCAGAACATCGCTGGCGACGTCTTGACGGCACAGCCGTGGCTGCTTGCTGTTGTCCTGTTCTTCGCAGCGTCGCTGCTGTACTCGCAGGCCGCTACCGCGAAGGCACTTATCCCAGCTGCTCTCGCTATTGGCGTCAGCCCGCTCACCGCTGTTGCAGCATTCCCAGCAGTGTCCGCACTGTTCGTGCTGCCGACGTACCCAACCCTGCTTGCAGCAGTGGAGATGGACGACACGGGCTCGACCCGAATCGGCAAGTACGTCTTCGACCACCCATTCATTCTGCCGGGTATCGTCTGCATCGCAGTCTCGGTAATTCTCGGCTACCTCATTGGGGCGGTGCTGATTTAAAGCTAGACTGGGGGCATGTCTACACAACATCACGACAGCCCCAAGTCCGAAGTTCTAACTGATGTGGAGATCGCTCAAGCGCATACGCTTGAACCGATCTCCACTATTGCGTTCAAGGCCGGTATTTCCGAAGATGCGCTGATTCCATATGGCAAGTACATGGCCAAGGTCGACCCCTCGCTTGTCAAGGACGATAAACAAGGCAAGATTATTCTTGTCACAGGTGTTTCCCCAACCCCAGCGGGGGAGGGGAAGTCGACTACCCTGATTGGCCTTACCGATGCGTTCACGAATCTTGGCAAAGACGCCATCGTTGCACTCCGTGAACCGTCGCTCGGCCCTGTGATGGGTTTGAAGGGCGGCGCGGCAGGTGGTGGCTACTCGCAGGTGGTTCCGATGGAGAACATTAACCTCCACTTCACTGGGGACTTCCACGCGATTACCAGTGCGAACAATACATTGGCCGCGATGATTGACAACCACATCCACCAAGGAAATGAGTTGAACATCGATCCACGCCGTATTACGTGGCAGCGCTGCCTCGATGTGAATGATCGTTCACTGCGAAACGTAGTAACTGGTCTGGGGGGACCAGCCCACGGAGTACCGACGGAGACTGGATTTACGATTACCGCGGCTTCGGAAATTATGGCAATCCTCGGTCTTGCGAACGACCTTGACGACCTCCACGAACGCCTGGCACAAATCACTGTCGGTTTTACCTACGATCGCAAGCCGGTGACTGCGGGTGAGCTTAATGCAGCCGGGGCTATGACAGCGCTGCTAAAAGACGCATTGAAGCCGAACCTTGTGCAGACCATGGGTGGCACTCCTGCATTTATCCATGGCGGTCCGTTTGCAAACATTGCCCATGGTTGCAACACCTTGATTGCCACGAAGACAGCGCAGAATTGTGCTGACTACGTCTTTACGGAAGCAGGATTCGGGGCTGATCTCGGCGCGGAAAAGTTCTTCGATATCAAGTCACATTACGGTGACCTCGACGTGGCTGGCGCGGTAGTGGTCGCCACTATCCGTTCTATCAAGTACAACGGTGGTGTTGACCGCTCCGATCTCAAGTCTGAAAACCTGGATGCGCTGGCGAAGGGCATTGTGAACCTTGAGCGGCACGCCGAAAACCTTCGTAAATTTGGTGTCCGCCCTGTCGTGGCGCTCAATCTGTTCACTTCTGACACGGATCGTGAGCGCGCTTGGATGGCAAAGTGGGCGAAGGATTTCGGTGTTGCACTGGAAGAGGCCGAGGTATGGGCGAAAGGCGGTAAAGGCGCCGAGAAGCTGGCAAAGACGGTCCTCGACAATCTGGTCGAAGGTGCTTCGTCGTCGCTGTACAACCCGGAGGAAGGTGTCGAGCAGTCAATCGAGACGATTGCCCGCGAGGTATACCGCGCGGCAGATGTTCAGTACTCGGATGCGGCGCGGAAAGACCTCGAGAACTTGCGTGCGAGTGGTGCAGATGCCCTACCGGTATGTATCTCAAAAACGCAGTACTCGTTTAGCGACGACCCCTCTCGCCTCGGAGCGCCTGAGGGGCACACACTGCATGTGCGTCAGCTCATTCCGCGTACGGGTGCCGGATTCGTACTAGCACTCACTGGTGCTGTAATGACGATGCCTGGCCTGCCGAAAAATCCAGCAGCCAACAACATTGATGTCGATTCGAGTGGCAACATCAAGGGGCTATTCTAGTTTTAGCCTGCAGTGGTCCGTCGCGGTGTTTACTCCACATCCGCCGCGGACCCCGGCCACCCAGGGTACTGCGGTGGCGTTCCGCCGAACTCCGGGCAGTACGCCTGAAACGCACACCAATCACAGAGCCTGGAACGTTTTGGTCGGAACTGTCCGGTTTCACCGTCACGGGTAATTTTGGCCCAAAGTTCACCGAGGTCGCGCTCGAAGTACTCGAGTTCTTCACTTGAAGGGGTAAGGAAGAGTGAGTCTGCCACCTTGAGATACATGAGCCGCAGTTGATCAGGTATTTCGTTGAAAAGCCGCCAGTACACCAGTGCGTAGAAGCGCATCTGGAACTTCGCGTCGTGTGAGAACCTTGGCTGTGGTTTCTTGCCGGTCTTGTAGTCAACGACCCTGATTTCACCAGTTGGCGCGACGTCAACGCGGTCGATGAAGCCTCGCACGGGCACACCGTTAGGCAGCACAGTATTGACGTACATTTCTTGCTTGTGTGAGTCAAAGCCAAGTGGGTTTTCCATCTGGAAATATCCGCGTAGGAGCGTGCGGGCGTCGATAAAAAGCAGTTGTTCGTCCTCGATGGGGTCTGCAACGCTGGGGTCCTGTTCGCACATCTTCTGCCATGCGGGGACGATGAGTTTGACCGCCGCAGGGTAGGTGCGTTGTTCGCGTTCCATCCCAAACAGTTCCTCGAGGACGGCATGCACGAGGGTGCCTTTGACCTGGGGCTCAGTTTTGGGTTCTTCGATTTTGTCGATCGCTCGCAGCCTGTAGAGCAGTGGGCACTGCTGGTAGTCGGACGCGCGCGAGGGGGACAGGGCTAACGGTTTCGCTTTCATATTCGTCCTATCCTAGTGGTTTCTCTCGAGCTAGACTCGCACGTATGACTACATCGATTGATTCGTTTTTTCGATTTCTTAGTGCGAGCCCGAGCGCGTTCCACGCAGCTAACCAAGTTCGCTCGTTGCTCGTAGGCAAAGGATTTCTTGACGACGCCAGCTCCACTGCATCTCCCACAACTCCGGGTGGCCATGTGGCCGTCGAAGGAGGGGCAGTCGTAGCGTGGTGGATACCCGAAGAGTTTGACTCCGAGACCAGCCGATTTCGGATTGTTGGGTCACATACGGATTCCCCGGGGCTTATGGTGAAGCCGAGGCCTGACGTTGAGGGAGAGGGGATACATCAGGTGGCAGTTGAGGTCTACGGCGGGCCGATTTTGCAGAGTTGGTTCGACCGTGACCTTGCCTTTGCGGGGCGTGTGGTGGACGCGAGTGGGAAGACCCACTTGGTAAATTCTGGTCCGATTGCTCGGGTCCCGAACCTCGCAATTCACTTGTACCGAGCGGATACGCCTCCGGTTGAGCGCCAACAACACACGCAGCCGGTGCTCGGCGTGGATCGTCCGCTCTTGGAAGTCATCGGTGAGCAAATTGGGTTGGGTGGCGAGTCAATTGCTGCGCACGAGCTGATTACGGTAGATACGCAGCCTGGTGCAGTGATTGGTAACATGCTGATGGCTGGTCGGCTTGACAACCTTACCAGTGTGTGGGCGAGCCTAGAAGCGCTGATTGAAGCCCAACGTGAGGCAACACATTCCGATGTATTGGTTCTCGTCGCGTTCAACCACGAAGAGGTCGGTTCAAACTCACCGACGGGCGCAGCAGGCCCACTACTCGAGCGATTCCTACGACGAATCGCGTCCGGGCTGGGGGTCAATGACTTCCTGAGCCTCTGCGCTAGGTCTTCGATGATCTCAGCCGACGCTGCTCACGCGGTGCACCCGAACTATGCAACAAAGCACGATCCTTCGCATCGCCCTTTGCTGAACGCCGGGCCTGTCCTGAAGGTGAACGCAAATCAGCGCTACGCCTCCGACGCGGAAACTGAGGCAACGTGGCTTCGCGCTTGCGAGGCGGCGTGTGTGCCGAACCAGGTGTTCGTCGGAAACAACGACGTCCCTTGCGGTTCGACGATCGGACCTATCGCCGCGACGCGCCTTGGCATCCCTACCGTGGATGTTGGTGTTCCGTTGCTCTCGATGCACTCCGCCCGTGAAATGTGTGGGGTAGAGGATATGAAGTGGTTTGTACAGGCGCTCCACGCCTTTTACACGGATGCGCGAGTGTAAGGCATACTGAACAACATGTATTCAGGTCCATTTCGCGTTGGCGATAAAGTCCAACTCACGGACGCAAAGCGTCGCCACTTCACCATCCAACTCGTTGAAGGAGGGCAGTTTCACTCACATAAGGGGATTGTCAGCCACGACGACATCATCGGCGCGCACGAAGGCTCGGTGGTGAAGTCCACCTTGGGTGCGGACTATCTCTGTTTCAGGCACCTGCTTGTTGATCACGTGTTATCCATGCCACGTGGCGCCGCGGTCATTTATCCAAAGGATGCCGCTCAGATTCTTGTCGAGGGTGACATTTTTATGGGTGCGCGCGTGTTGGAGGCCGGCGCAGGTTCCGGTGCTCTCACGATGTCGCTCTTGCGTGCTGTCGGCCCCGATGGTCATGTGTTTTCCTACGAGATCCGCGATGATCATCTGAAGTTCGCGAAAGACAACGTAGAGGACTACTTCAACGGTC
Source organism: Corynebacterium sp. HMSC08D02 (assembly GCF_001807505.1). Classification (NCBI taxonomy): domain Bacteria; kingdom Bacillati; phylum Actinomycetota; class Actinomycetes; order Mycobacteriales; family Corynebacteriaceae; genus Corynebacterium; species Corynebacterium sp. HMSC08D02. The sequence continues at coordinate 124,339 of NZ_KV789235.1, forward strand.
GCCCTGATTGGTGGACACCACGTCTGGGAGATTTCGGTGAGGTCACTCAAGAGGACCTTGGTGGACCAGTTGACCGCGTGATCTTGGACATGGTTGAGCCGTGGCACTTCATCGACACCGTCAAGAATGTGTTGATCCCCGGTGGCGTTTTCATGACCTACGTGGCAACCGTCCCGCAGCTGATGAACATTATGGAGGGCATCCGCGAGGCAAAGTGCTTTACGGAACCTCGCGCATGGGAAACCCTGCTGCGTGAATGGAAGGTCGAAGGTCTGGCAACTCGGCCAGAACACCGTATGAACGCGCACACTGCATTTCTCGTGTGGACGCGCCGACTCGCGGACGGAGTGACACCACCTCGTCCGCAACGGCGCGCGCGTCGCTAAGATTCCTTGTATGACTGAACGCTTGCCCGAAGTCCAGGTACTCACACGCGACAACCAGCAGCTCCGCGCGCGCAATGCACAGCTTGCGGACATGCTCAAAACCAGTCGGGACAAGCTGCAAGAGCTCTACGAACAGGTCGAGTCCCTCGGCGACCCAGCTTCGACGTACGGCCTGTTCCTTGCGTCCACTGGCAATGGAACAGACGCTGAAGTCTTTACAAGCGGTCGGCACATGCGTGTCAAGGTCGCGCCAACGATCGCGATCGACCGAGTGAAGCCGGGGTCGCTGGTGAGGCTTGGCGATGGCAGCGTGGTACTCGAGGTCTGCCAATATCCTGCTGTGGGCCAGCTAGCTACGCTCGTTGAAAAGCTGGACGCCGGTCGCGCTATTGTGCAAGACATCCAGGGAACGGAGCACGTCGTACGGCTTACAGACGAGCTACAACGTGAAAGCCGTGCCGGTGACACGTTGCTTACTGATGTGCGCGCACAGTTCGCGTTTGAGCGCATTGCAAAGACCGAGGTGAACCAGCTTTCACTCGAAGAAGTACCCGATGTGACGTATGAGGACATCGGCGGGCTCCAAGAACAGATTGAGCTCATCCACGATGCGGTTGAGCTGCCGTTCGCCCACCCTCACCTTTACCAGCAGTATGACTTGAAGCCCCCGAAGGGCCTGCTACTGTACGGCCCGCCCGGGTGCGGTAAGACGCTGATTGCGAAAGCGGTCGCGAATTCGTTGGCGCACCGGCTTGGTCATAGTGCGTCGGCGCACTTCATCAACGTGAAGGGCCCCGAGCTGCTGAATAAGTTCGTGGGAGAGACCGAGCGTAGAATCCGGCTGATTTTCGAGCGTGCGAGGGAGCTCGCCTCGGAAGGTCGCCCCGTGATCATTTTCTTCGATGAGATGGAGTCGATCTTCCGTACCCGCGGTTCGGGGGTGTCCTCCGATATGGAAACGACAGTTGTGCCGCAGCTGCTCACAGAGATTGACGGCGTAGAAGATATTTCGAACGTCATCGTCATCGGCGCGACGAATAGGGAAGAGCTCATTGACCCTGCGATTCTCCGACCTGGACGCCTCGATATCAAGGTGCGGATTTCACGCCCGACTAAAGCTGAGGCCCTCGATATCTTCGGCCGCTACTTACGCCCTGACGTCCCTCACGCAGTTCCTGTCGAGGAGCTTTCACAGATTGCCGTCGAGGAGTTGTTTGCGCCGCGGCCTTTCGTCCGTCTCCGGTTGATTGATGGTTCTGAGGAGACGTTGCACTACTCTGACTTTGTGTCTGGTGCGATGATCGCGAACATTGTCAGCCGCGCCAAAAAGCTTGCTATCAAGGATGCTATTTCCGGCGAGTCAGATACCGGCGTTACTGCGGAGCACCTGCGTGCGGCGGTTCGCGCGGAGCAGCAGGAAAATGAAGACCTGCCAAATACTGCCGACCCAGACACTTGGTCGCGCCTAGCCGGTCGACATGGCAAGCAAGTGGTCGCTGTGGAGGTCGTCGCTAGGTCAGCATCCTAGAAACTCAGCGAGGGAGCGCGTTGCGGCATCAAAGTCTTGGTCGCTCAGCGTTGAGAAACTGAGCAGTGCAAAACAGTCTTCACCAGCGCCAGTTGAATCACCGGTCGCGCAAACGCAGCCGACGCGTTTCAGCTGCTCCCTGAAGCGCTGCAGATCGCGTTGATGAGAAAACTCAACGATAATGTCAGCGCTACTCGTGTTGCTCATGGTGGCGTTGCTCGCACCACTGGCTTCGGCAATACGCTCGAGGAGTGGGGTTACCTGTCGACGCCGCTTCGCAAGCCTAGTGTGAAACGCTTTGGTGCTTTTCCGGACGGTGCCATCAGTCAGTAGGTGCGCGATCGCGTGTTGGGTAACTGTCGACACCGGCATTCCTAGCACTTCCCGGGTCTCTTGCACCGAGGAAAACGTATCCGGTGTGGTAACGATGTAGCCGGCGGAAAGTTGCTTGTGCAGCAGCGTTGTGAAAGTACCGAGCGTGAGCACATTGCCTGAGTTAGGTAGAGCACTCAGTGTCGGTTGGGGAGCCGTTCGATAGCGCAGTTCTGTGTTGAAATCATCCTCGATGAGCAACGTACCCGTTGCCGAGGCCCATTCGAGTAACTCAACGCGTCGGCGTACTGTCATGACACCGCCAAACGGCGGCACGTGTGCTGGCGTGATGAGCAGTGCGTCGATGTCGCACGGAAGCTGCGAGACTAAGACGCCTTCGTCGTCACATTGGCAGGGCACCGTCGCATGGCCTGCGAGAGCGATCACGGAACGAAGCCCGCTAGACTCCGAAGTTTCAACACCAACTCGGACGCTGTTGCCAATAGACATCAGCGTGAGCAGCAGTCCTTCGCGGGTCCCACCGGTGACGATGACCGCCTCCGGAGCAACGTGAAGCCCACGAGCTACTCGCAGGTGCTCGGCGATTGCAGTCCGTAGTTTCGGCTCGCCTTGTGGGTCGGCCTGTTTCGGCACGCAATATGAGGCTTCGCGCCATGCACGGTGCCAGGCTGCCGGACGGATCATGCCGTCGATACCTGATGTTGGGACCAGCGAAAGTACTGCAGGTGTTGACGCCTCGTTGGATGCTCTTTGCCTCTGTTGTATCGACTGCTTCGGTACTCGGAGCTCAGGATGAATCCTTGTTGGTGCTCCCTGCGTGGTATCCAGATAGCCTTCGCTGATGAGCTGATCGAATGCGCTGACCACGGTCCCACGCGATACGCCGAGTTGGGTAGCAAGCTCGCGGGTAGATGCGATGGTGTCTCCGGGTCGCAGTGTGCCTTCGGCAACCGCGGTTCGGATTTGCGCTGCGATTTGGGCAGGAAGTGAAAGTGATGCGTTACGCGAGACTGGAAAGAACATACTCACCAACTGGTACAAAATATTGCTGTAAAACTGGACCTCGTAATCGTCCAGATCGTACCGCATGATGGAACCCATGACTGATTTTTCGAAACATGCAGAGTTGACCAACAGCTTGCGCGGCGGCGTCATTATGGACGTCGTGACCGCAGAGCAGGCGAAGATTGCGGAGAATGCCGGCGCCGTTGCCGTCATGGCACTTGAGCGAGTCCCGGCAGACATCCGTGCCCAGGGAGGGGTGGCGCGTATGTCCGACCCCGACCTCATCGAAGAGATCCTCGACGCGGTGGAAATTCCAGTCATGGCAAAGGCGCGCATCGGACACACGGTCGAGGCCGCGATCTTGGAGCATCTCAAAATCGATTACATCGATGAGTCCGAGGTGCTCAGCCCAGCTGACTATGTCAACCACATCGATAAGAACGCATTCGACACCCCCTTCGTGTGCGGTGCGACAAACTTGGGTGAAGCACTTCGCCGCATCAATGAAGGCGCGTCCATGATTCGTTCCAAAGGCGAGGCTGGTACTGGTGATGTCTCCGAGGCCACGAAACATATCCGCACTATCAAAGCCCAAATCGCACAGCTGCAGGCTACGGTAGCGTCTAACCCAGATGAGCTCTACGTCGCGGCGAAAGAGCTGCAAGCCCCATATGATCTGGTGAAGTACGTTGCTGAACACGGCGAGCTTCCCGTTGCCCTGTTCACCGCTGGTGGCGTTGCAACACCAGCTGACGCAGCTCTGATGATGCAGCTTGGCGCTGACGGCGTCTTCGTTGGCTCGGGTATCTTTAAGTCCGAGCATCCAGAGAAGCGCGCGGAAGCTGTCGTTCGTGCAACCCGCAACTGGCAAGACATCGCCGAAGTCACAGCAGCTTCACGCGGCCTTGGCGAGGCAATGGTTGGCATTAACGTAAGCGATCTGCCTGCGCCGCATCGCTTGGCTGAGCGCGGCTGGTAAATGCCAGCACGGGAGGTAGCGTCGCGGTACAGTCGTGAGCCATGGGACGTTTCATGGGAACAGAAACTGAGTATGGCATCACGACTCCGAGCGACCCGACGCTCAGCCCGCTCATAACCTCGACGCATGCTGTCGTGGCATACGCTGCGATGCATACGAGTGCTCGAAGCCGATGGGACTACGCGGAGGAACACCCGCTGAAGGATGCTCGCGGATACGACCTCCAACGCTATCGGACGGTTCCTGTTGTCGACCCAAACGCGATTGGCGTGGCTAATGTGGTGACTACTAACGGTGCTCGGTATTACGTCGACCACGGCCATCCTGAATACTCCTCCCCGGAAGTTGATAACGCCTGGGACGCCATGCTGTACGACGCCGCTGGTGATCTCTACCTGCGGCAGTCCATGGACGACATCCGCGATCTCTGGGACGAAGGTATTTCGGTGCTTGACGGCGCTGCACCATGCCCACCCATTAAGTTCTACAAGAACAACGTCGATGGCAAGGGCCAGTCGTACGGTAGTCACGAAAACTACCAGTACTCACGCCACACTGACTTCGCAGCGGTGGTAGAGGGGCTCATTCCGTTCTTCGTCACTCGGCAGGTCATCGTTGGCGCCGGACGAGTCGGCATCGGGCGCGAAAGTGAACATGCCGGTTTCCAGATTTCACAGCGCGCAGACTACTTCGAGCAGGAAATCTCACTCGAAACGACACTGAACCGAGGCATCATCAACACGCGCGACGAACCACACGCTGACGCTACACAGTTTCGACGCCTCCACGTCATCATCGGTGACGCCAACATGAGCCAGTACTCCAACTTCTTGAAGATGGGCATGACCAAACTCGTGCTCGACGCAATCGAAGCTGGAGTGGACTTCTCGGACCTCACCATCCAGGACCCGGTTGCTGAGCTGCAACGCATCTCCCACGACCCAACGTGCACACACAAACTACTTCTTGCCAACGGTAGGCGTTGCACAGCAATCGAGGTGCTCCGGGAAATCCGAGATCGGGTGCAGGGGCTGCCAAACGAAGGGGACGTCGATAAGCGAGTGCTCGCTCTTTGGGCTGAAGTGCTCGATGATCTCGCAGTCGACCCACTGCGCACCGCGGATCGCCTTGATTGGACGGCCAAGTGGGCGCTTGTGCGCTCGTTCATGGACCGAGGAGTAGCCGCGGACGACCCAAAGTTGAAAATGATCGACATCCAGTACGCTGACATAGATCCTGCGAAATCGCTGTATCACGCACTCGTCCGAAAAGGATCGATACGGACGCTAGTAGGCGATGAGGAGATTGCTCACGCAGCAAAGAACCCGCCGAGAAACTCCCGCGCATACTTCCGTGGCAAGGTAACCGAAAAGTTTGGGGAAGAGATCGCGGCATCGAGTTGGCAGTCCATCGTTTTCAGGATTGAGGATCGAATGGTCCGCGTGCCGCTCGACGATGTCAATGGCTGGACGTATGAGCAAACTGCCCAAATCATCAACCGCGCTACAACGGCATCGGAGCTGCTAAACGCGCTAGGGTATAAGCATGTCTAAGCAGCAACAAATGTTCGGTGGAGGAGACACCCCGGAACCGCAGAATGAAGAAGGCAACAGCGCCCAAGCCCAGGTCGAGGTGACAGGCACTGACGATTTACTCGATGAGATTGATGCCTTGCTTGACACGAACGCTGAGGAGTTTGTGCGCTCATTCGTTCAAAAAGGTGGCCAATGAGTTCCGAACACCCTGCGCTGTATGCGCGCCGAATCATGGGGGTAGAGACGGAGTTTGGGCTCGCCGCCTACGCACATGGGCAATCCATCCTTGGCCCGGAAGAGCTTTCGCGCTACCTGTTCCGGCCGGTAGTTTCGCGCTATCGGTCGTCGAATATCTTCACCCAGAACGGCTCTCGGCTCTACCTCGACGTAGGTGCGCACCCTGAAATCGCGACGCCAGAATGCGACTCGCTGATGCAGCTCTTGCAGTACGACAAGGCTGGCGAGATGCTCTACCACCAGCTTGCGCTGCATGCAGAGGAAGCCCTTGCGCAGGAGGGGACTCCGGCCCAGGTGTACCTGTTTAAGAACAACGTCGACTCACAGGGCAACTCTTACGGTGCACACGAGAATTATCTGGTGAGTCGCGAAATCGTCCTGAAGTCATTTAGCAAGCAGCTCCTGCCTTTTTTGATTACGAGACAGCTAATATGTGGCGCAGGAATGATCAATAAGGGCAAGTTTGTGCTGTCCCAGCGCGCCGACCAGGTGTGGGAAGGGGTTTCATCTGCCACCACGCGCACGCGTCCCATCATTAACACTCGAGATGAGCCACACGGAGATTCTCATCGATTCCGCCGAATGCACGTCATCGTCGGTGACTCCAACATGTCGGAAACTACGTTCGCACTCAAGGTAGGCGCGACGCAGCTGGTCATTGAGATGCTTGAGGCTGGCTTCCCGATGCCGAACGTGGAGCTCGAAGATCCGATCAAGCATATTCGAGCGATTGCGCTCGACCCGACTGGCCAAACGCTCCTTACTTGTAAAGACGGCTCAATTGTTACAGCACTCGCGGTGCAGCAACAGATTCTTGACGCCGCCACAAAATGGCTGACACAACGGCCAGACGAGGGAACCTCAAACGAGGAACTCAGTCGGGTAGTGGAGCTATGGCAAAGAGTGCTGACTGCAATCGAGACGCAGGATTTCTCTGCGGTTGACACAGAGATCGACTGGGTGATCAAACACAAGCTCTTAGAGCAAGTTCGTGAAAAACTAGACACGGACTGGTCACATCCGAAATTGGCACAGATTGATTTGACCTATCACGACATCAACCCGGAGCGTGGTCTGTTCTACCTGCTGCAACGCAAAGGCCTCGCGGCGCGTTGGACTACCGACGCGGACATTCGAATGGCTGCTGAGCAGCCTCCTGCCACGACTCGCGCCGCGCTGCGGGGCAGGTTCCTCTCAGCTGCTCGGGACTACAACGCGGAGCACAACGTCGATTGGGTGCACCTGAAAGTAAACCGTCCAGAGCCTCGAACGCTCAAGCTTCTCGATCCCTTCGAAACCGAGAACGCTGACGTCGACGCCTTGATCCAATACATCGTGGACAACCATCAGCAGGAGCATCATGACACGTAGTGATGTAATGACTTCCCGGCAGCTGAACTTGGCGTTCGCGTTACTGGGGTCACCGCGTCCGAGGACACAGCAGTGGATTGCCAAGCACGTCGACGGATACGCTGATCGAACTCCAGAGGCCCTGGAAAAACTGATTAAGCGCGACGTCGACGACCTTCGCCGTGTTGGCGTGCCCGCAGAAACTCGAGCAGGCGAGGCATGGATCGAACACGATAAGTACGAACTCGAGCCGCTCAACCTCACTGTTGAGGAGGCAACGGCGCTTGGCCTCGTAGTTGATCTCAGCCAGGCGGGACGCCTAGGCGCGTTTGCGCGATCCGGTTGGACAAAGATCGCGGCATCTGGCGTTACCAGGATGTTTGATAGCCCAACCATTGCGTTCGTCGACAACGACATCATCAACCTCGACCCTGATGTACTCAAGGCGGCCTTGGCTTGCGCACGCACCAAGACCCGCATGACGTTCGATTTTCAGCCAGCTCCAGGTACGTCGCTCCAGCGCCGAACGCTCGACCCGTGGAGCGTCGTACCTCTCAATAACAAGACTTACCTTGTTGGTTGGGACTGCGATCGCGGCCAAGAGCGCGTCTTCAGACTGATGAAGGTGAGCAACATCAGGAAGTCGAAGAATCAGACATCGTTTCACGACGCCACCAAGGACCCGCGTGACGTACTTCAGAACGTACTTCGTGGCCCGCTTGCCGATGCCGTGGTGGAAATTTCAGCTGGTGTAGGCGAGGAGCTATCGCTGCAAGGAGAGCGCTCAGAAGGCTCTGCAGCGGGTCTGGACCGGATAGCTGTCAGTGGGGTCGAACGCGACTGGCTCGTGCGCACTCTCGCGAGCCTTGCTCCGCATGTGCGCTCAATTACGCCGCCCGATATCCACGAAGAGGTATCTGCGCTCTTGCGCAAACAGCTTCGAGGACAGGAACGAGTTGAAGCATGAAGCAAAACACTGCAGTCGAACGCCAGGTGCGTCTGGCACGGCTTTTAAACCTGTTGTCATACCTGTCGCAGCACCCAGATCGTTCACCAATGGAAATAGCGCGGGACATCGGAACTGACGCGGAACAGGTGAAAAGCGACTTGGCGATGCTCCATTTGTCGGGAGTTGGCAATGGCCCCGGGGAGATGATTGATCTCAAACATTCGTGGACCGAGGTGACCGTCATTGACGACCAAGGTTTGAGTCGGCCCTTGCGTCTCACACCAACCGAGGCAAACACATTGTTACTACTGCTCGACTCATTCGAGACCATGCCAGGCCTGCTCGACCAAGCGGCGCTGAGTTCTGCAGCAGAGAAGTTGCGAGCTGTAGTTGGCAGTACCTCCGTGCTTGACGCGGATGGGGAGCAAAGCGATCAAGAATCCATCCTGGGGATACTTCAAAGTGGTTTGCAGCAAGGCGTTCAAGTGCAGGTGACATACTTTTCGCCTTCCTCCGATACGCTTCGTGAGCGCCAGTTGACCGGTATTCGGTTCTTTCACCAAGGTGGTCACACCTATTTCACGGCGCTGGATAGAGGAGAGGAGAAGAGCTTCCGAACTGACCGAATTCGTGAAGCTCGGTTGACCGAAGTTCCAGCCGACCGTTCTGCGGTGGGCAAGACGTTTGACGGCTCCGACCCGTTTGGCTTCGACTCCGAAAACATCGCTAACCTACTCGTATCTTCCGATGCGACATGGCTTGCGGACTACTGGGAAATCGAAATCGGTGATGCCTATGATGACGGACGGATTGAGGCAACCATGGTCTACGGGTCCGCGGACTGGCTTATCCGTTTCTGCCTTAGCCAAGGAGACCGCATCGAACTCATCGGTCCGCCAGAGCTGGCTGATGAGGCACGCCGTCGTGCGTTTTCCGGCTTAGAGGCATTAGAATAGCGGAGGACTCTACCCAAGCAGTGTGAAAGGAATCCAATGCCGAATTTAGGTTGGATGGAAATCCTCATTATTTTGGCCATCGTGCTGTTATTGTTCGGGGCAAACAAGCTTCCCGACTTGGCACGTTCGATGGGTCGCTCCGCCCGTATCTTCAAGTCTGAAGTCAAGGAGCTGCGCAACGACGACGAGACGCAAGCTGCTCCGCAGCAGCCTGCGCAGAGCCAGGAACCTAAAGAAATCGCTCCTCCATCGAATCCACAGCAGCAAACAGGCCCTAACGCTCAGCAAAGCTTTTGGGACGCGCCTGAGAACCAGCACCGCCAGTAGCGTTTGTTGTTAAGGAATTCTTGGAGGTCGTAGTTCAGTGGGGCAACAGCAAGTTCCGCCTGCACAAAAGGCAGGTCGTCGATTTCGTCGGAAGCCAAAGAATGCTACCGGCGAGATGACGCTCGTTGAACACCTGAAAGAGCTACGACGCCGCGTCATCGTCTCGCTCGTCGCAGTGTGCGTCGGCACCGTTGTGGGATTCATTTGGTATCAGTCTGCGCCTTTTCACTGGTACCCACTCGGCGAAATCATTCGAGGTCCGTACTGCAACCTCCCGACTGAGCTTCGAGCAGACTTCACAGGTGATGGCAATTGTCGTCTCTTAGCGACGGGCCCCTTCGAAATGTTCATGCTGCGGCTGAAGGTAGGCGCGCTCGCTGGGCTCGTCATGGCATCACCAGTGTGGCTGACCCAAATTTGGCGATTCATCACGCCGGGGCTCCACAAGAATGAAAAACAGTACACATTCACGTTTGTGACGCTTGCGGTACTGCTCTTCGTGGCCGGGGCGATGCTTGCGTACTTTGTTTTGGACAAAGGACTGTACTTCCTGATGACGATGGGCAGCGAGGTGCAGATTGGCGCACTGTCTGGTGGAAGCTACTATAACTTTTTGCTCGGGCTCATCGTCGTCTTTGGTGTGAGCTTCGAAGTCCCCCTCATCATCGTGATGCTCAACGTCGCGGGCATCATTCGTTATGAACAGGTAAAGGATAAGCGCCGGATCATCATCGTTGGGATCTTTATCTTTGCGGCGTTTATGACACCCGGCCAGGACCCGTTCTCGATGGTCGCGCTGGCGCTCTCCATCACACTCCTCGTCGAGTGCGCATTCCAGTTCTGCAGGATCAATGACAAGCGCCACGCCAGGAACAGACCGGACTGGCTCGACCTCGACGACGACGAGTCCTCAGGACCTATCGACGCAGCTTCGCCCATCGAAAAGGCAGCACCGATTGGTAACGTAGCGGCCGTAGAGAAGCCAAAGCCCGTGCACACGTTTACCGAGGATCCCTTCAACGACGTACTGTAGGGGCATGTCCGCTTCCTCTGACTCGTTTCTCGCACAGTTTCAAGCCTCGAAGGATTTTCCGCTCGACCCATTCCAAATTGAAGCTTGCCAGGCACTCGAAGACGATCGGGGCGTGCTCGTCTGCGCCCCAACGGGATCCGGGAAAACCGTAGTCGGTGAGTTCGCCGTTGCGCTGGCGCTCTCGCGAGGCACAAAGTGCTTTTACACCACACCAATTAAGGCGCTGAGCAATCAGAAGTACCACGACTTCGTCGCGGCATACGGCGAAGAATCCGTTGGACTGCTGACAGGCGACGTGAGCATCAACGGTTCGGCGGACATCGTCGTGATGACGACAGAGGTGCTCCGAAACATGGTGTACGCGGAAGCACCTCGCCTGGACCGACTAACCCACGTGGTAATGGATGAAATCCACTTCCTCGCAGATCCGGAACGTGGACCTGTTTGGGAGGAGATCATTCTCAACTTGGACGACTCCGTCCAGATCGTTGGGCTTTCGGCGACTGTGTCGAACTCGGAAGAGTTCGGTGAATGGCTCAACACTGTTCGTGGCGATACGACCGTGATTGTTTCCGAAGACCGTCCGGTTCCGTTGAGTCAGTACATGATGGTTGGCAAGAAGGTCCTTCCATTGTTCGAGCCTGCCAACCCATCCTCCGAGCCCGAACTTAACAGGGCTTTGGCACATCAGATCGCTCGTATCGAGTCTCGAACGATGGAAGAAGGCGCGGATGACTTTCATGAAGGTCGCGGGTTCCGTGCCCGCTCGAGTGGACGTCGCCATGGGAGGACACGCCAACAAGACCGCTACCGTCCGGTTGGGCGGCCGGAAGTTGTCGAGGTGCTCGATGGGCTAGAGATGCTTCCGGCAATTGTGTTCATCTTCTCTCGAGCGGGATGCGATGGCGCTCTCTACCAATGCCTCCGTTCGCGGAAGGAACTCACGACAGAAGAGGAACGTGCACGTGCCGCCGAGATCATCGACGCGGGTGTTGAAGGCATCCCGGAAGAGGATCTCAAAGTACTGAACTACCGGCAGCTTCGCAGCGCGTGGCTGAGGGGGTTCGCATCGCACCACGCAGGGCTATTACCCGCGTTCAAGCACATCGTCGAGCAGTTATTTGTGGAAGGGCTCGTCCGGGTGGTCTTTGCGACCGAAACGCTGGCCCTGGGCATCAACATGCCGGCCCGAACCACCGTGCTGGAGAAGTTAGTCAAGTTCAACGGCGAGGGCCACGTAGACCTCACGCCAGGGCAGTACACCCAGCTCACGGGGCGCGCCGGTCGGCGAGGGATCGATGTGCTCGGCAACGCTGTTGTGCAGTGGGCGCCAGCGATGGACCCGCAGTATGTAGCTGGATTGGCGTCGACAAGAACGTATCCACTCATTTCACCGTTTGCTCCCGGCTACAACATGGCTATCAACATGCTTGCCATGAATGGTTTCGACGACTCCATTCGACTTATCGAGCAGTCATTTGCTCAGTTCCAAACCGACCGATCCGTGGTTGGCGAGGTGAGGGACCTAGAGCGGTTGGAAGGCAAAGTTGCTCGACTTCGCGCCCAATTATCCCGCGATATCTCTTCGTACGCGCCACCATCAGATCACGCGATTGAGGACCTGTTGGAGTACTTGGACATCCGACATGCTCTCAGCGTGGAGGAGAAGAAAGCACGGAGAGACGCGCTCGACAACCGGCACACCGAGGTCGCCCGCGTGCTGGCCCGACTGGAAGTCGGCGAGATCATCGCGCTTCCTGGTAAACGTCAACCGGAGCTCGCGGTGGTGGTTCAGCCCGCCGGCAGACACGACGATCCGCGCCCCTGGGTCACCACCGAGCGTGGCTGGTCGAGCCGCATCAACGCTGATTTTTTCAAGAACACTCCACTCGTCGTAGGGCGAATGAAAGTTCCACGGCATACGCGGGACCAACCACGCAAATTTGCGAAAAAGATCGCAAGCCAGCTCCGCCACGCTCCGGTGCATGCACCAAAGCGACTGCGTGAGAAGGCCCGGTATCGAACTCCAAAATCCGTCACCAAACTTCGCGAGCAACTTCATGCGCACCCCGTCCACTCATGGCCGGCCACGGACCGCGAAATGCTGGCCCGAGTAGGCGAGAAGCTTGCCCGTGAGCAGCGCGCACTTGACCGGCTGAGCAGGCAAGTAGACAACGCCACCGACACACTTGGCAGAACATTCGAGCGCCTGATCGGGCTACTGCAAGAACTCGACTACGTGGAGCTCGTGGAAGGCGAATTCCAAGTAACTGATGAGGGCGAGCGTTTAGCAAAGCTGCACAATGTTTCGGACCTCCTCGTTGCGCAGTGCCTAAAACGCGGGATCTGGGACGAGTTGGACCCCGCAGAGCTCGCCGGTGTCGTCTCGATAGTCGTGTTTGAGAACCGCCGTACCACGGGAGGCTCCCCGGAGGCCGCTACAGAGCCAATGGCCCACGCAATGAATGAAACGATGCGTGTGTACGGCGAACTCGTTTCCGATGAACAGCGCCACAATCTTCCACTCACCAGAATGCCAGACCCACATTTCTCACTCGCGTTGCACCAATGGACCGCCGGCGCACCGCTTGGGTACGCGCTTGCAGCCGCGGCAGAATCTGGCGCGGAACTGACCGCGGGCGACTTTGTCCGATGGTGCCGGCAGGTGATCGACCTGCTAGAACAGGTGAAGAAGGTCGGCTACAGCGATGAGATTCGCAACAATGCGAACCGCGCGATAGAAACTATTCGACGCGGTGTAGTGGCAATCGGGAGCTAGTGTGAGTACTGGTACGCCTACGATGGGCATATGACTTTCTTCGGTAGCGACACATTTGAACGTCGACGCGCAGCAGCCTGCAAATTTCTTGCGGCAAATCACCTGCGCGCCGTGATCATCGGCCCTGGCCCGGAATTTGAATACCTGACCGGTACACAAATCGATACGCACGAGAGGCTCTCCGCTATCGTGCTCACCGATGAAGGAAACGCTACCGTTGTCCTCCCCAGCACCGACGCTGGCTCCTTCCCCTCAGACGACCCGGCGCTCATCCCCATTGGGTGGCGCGATGGCGAAGACCCCTATGAAATTGTTTATAAACTCATCGCATCGCCTGCCGACAGCGCAACGCCTCCGATCATTGGCCTGGGCAGCACGCTCACCGCGGATCACGTGCTGGCTTTGCAGCGATACCCATTCAAGACCTGTCTTGCGCAGGACGCATTGTCTAGTCTGTTTATGGTCAAGGATGATGACGAGATTGCGCAATTGGCTCAGGCCGCCGAAGCAATCGACCGCGTTCATGCCCTCGTTCCCTCGCTACTTACCCCAGGTATTACCGAGCGCGCTGTGGCCGACGCACTGCACACGGCGATCCTGGAGGAGCACACCGCAGTAGACTTCATCATCGTCGGTTCTGGCCCCAACGGCGCAAACCCTCATCACGACTTCTCCGATCGAATCATTGAAGCAGGGGACATCGTCGTCGTCGATATCGGAGGGACGATCGCGAGCGGCTACCACTCCGACTGCACGCGAACGTATCTTGTCGAAGGAGCACCGGGTAGCCAAGAGCAGCTCGATGCCTACAAAGTGCTTTTGCAAGCGCAACAGGCAGCTTGCGACGCCGCTCGGCCTGGAATGCGAGCAGAAAAGCTCGACGCGGTTGCGAGGAACATTATCTCCGAGCACGGGTACGGCGAGTGGTTTACGCACCGAATCGGGCACGGCATTGGGTTGGCTGGCCACGAACCGCCGTTCCTGGTCACCGGCAATGATCTCGTCCTAGATGAAGGAATGGTCTTTTCCATCGAACCAGGAATTTACAAACCAGGCAGCTGGGGAATGCGTATCGAGGACATAGTGCATCTTCAGGCAGACGGTGCACACTCGCTGAACACCAGGCCAAAGACTTTGCAGCCCCACCCGCGAGACACTCCGAAGATCTAGGAAAGCACATACATGGAGTTCGGCTTAACTCTTCGCACACTGCTGCCGCTTAGCGTTGACCTCACGCATTCACATTCGATCACGGATGCGGAGTATGGCAAAGCAACCTGGGCAGTCGGCGCTCCTCCTGGCACATTGTTGCAAGCAACGCCGATTCGTCCTATAGGGCTGCAGTACAGGCTCAATCGTGCCAACGCATTCAGAATTGAATACACCACGACCGACGAGCGGGAACGCGTGATGTCTGCTACCGGCGCGGTGTTCCTCAGCAAGCGTCCCTGGCATGGCAATGGACAGCGTCCAACCGTCGCGTTCGCCCCCTCCACCCAAGGCGTTGCCCCGGCATGTGACCCTTCTTACTCCTGCACAGTGGGACTTCGACTTCGACGCAAACCACTGGACCTTATCGCTGCCTACGAGCAGCCTGCGATCAACATGTTGCTCGCCGCGGGAGCAAATGTCGTGTTGACGGACTATCCACGAGATCCCGAAGACAATGTGCAGCTCTATTGCTTCCACCGCGCAGCAGCCCACGCACTCGCCGATGCAGTTCGCGCCAGCGTAGGCCTAGGCTGCAGCGTCGAAAAGCTTGGTCTCTGGGGTTTTTCTCAGGGCGGGGGCGCCGCAGCTTCATGGTTAGAGCAACCCGAGTACGCGCCGGAACTACATCTGCGTGCCGCAGTCGTCGGAGCACCACCTGCAGATCTGCTTGCGATGCTCGACCGCATCGATGGGACGCTTCCGTCCATCATGATTCTTTACGCAGTCGCCGCCCTTCTAGCATCCGACCCAGAGATCACGGAAGAGCTGATGCCCCACCTCAGCCCCGTTGGTATGTCCGCTGTCATCCTTGATGCGAACATCTGTGCAGTGGGCGCGGTCCTCCGACATGCTTGGGCAAGCACCGTACACTGGACGGCAGCAGGTATCCCAATGTCTACGCTCCTCGAGGATCTTCCGAAAACAGCCGCAGCGCTCGACGATCACGCATTAGGTACTCGTACACCACTCGATATCCCACTCAGACTGTGGGGCAGTAAGCACGACGACATCGTCCCGTGGCAAGTGGTCGCCGAACTAGGGGAGAGGTGGGATAGACCCGTTCAAATGCGAAAACTTCCCAAGCTTCCGGGAAGAACTGGCATCAACCACTTCGCCCCATACTTCCAGCACCTCCGAAAGGACGTCCTGTGGCTATTAAGCCAGCTAGAATCCTCAGGCAAGTAACCGTGTAGTCCGGCTAAGATGGTCGGCATGCCAATCTACATTTTGACGTATTTCCTCGTAGAAGCGCTGGCGTTTTTCCTTGTCGCGAAGTCAATCGGCGTTGGCTGGGCTTTGCTGGCAATCTTCGCGCTGATGGTGCTAGGCGGTGCACTGGCGACGCTCACGCTCCGCGGCGAACTCGCAAAGGCGGCACGTGGCAAAACATCTGTAGGGAAGCTAGCAGGCGACTCTGCGCTTCTCATGGTTGGCTGGGCTTTTTGCATTATCCCGGGCTTCGTTTCTTCAATCCTGGGGTTCTTCTTGGTCTTCAGCCCTACTCGCTCGATACTCCGAAACCACCTTTCACGCTCTCTGCGGCAACGCGTGGAAAATGTTGGAATCAGGATGTACGAATCGACGCCGATGTCCCGAAACTCTGCTTCCTACGGCTCGTTCACGCGGCCAACTCCTGAGCGTGGGGCCAGCGACGATGAGCACCCCGTCATTGACACGGATGAAATTGAAGACTGGCTCTACGAAGAGCACAAACGCCGATCAGAAGGTGGGGAAGAGGGACCACGGTCGTGAATGCGTCACTCCGACTTGTCCTCGCGGTACTTTCCGGCGTTGCGGTTGCGTTCTCCTATGAGCCGTTCGGGTACTGGTTCCTCGCAGTACTCGGCGTTGGTGCGTTCTACCTCGCTCTGATGCCGTGGAAACGTTTTGCTACAGCAGCGAAGCCATCGCCAAGTGCAGCATTTGGCTGCTTGCTCGGGTTTGCCCATGCCGCCACGTGCTACTTGATCCTCCTGCCCTGGATCGGAGCATTCGTCGGCGCGATGCCCTACGTGGCGCTCGCTATCACGCTGGCGCTCTCAGCGCTTATCACTGGCGCGGTTGGCGTCCGCATTGCCCGTTGCCAGTATGGGTTCCTTGCTTTTCCATTTGTGTATATCGCGGTGGAGTTCCTCCGCTCGTCGCTTCCATTCGGCGGATTTTCCTGGGTCCGGCTGGCATGGGGGCAGGTCAATGGGCCTCTGGTGTGGCTATCTTCAATTGGTGGTCCAGCGCTAGTTTCTCTCGCCGCCTGTCTCGCTGGTGTAAGCCTCGTGACGTTTCTCATCACGCGTGGGAGAACCCGCAGGGTAGCTGCGTTAGGTTTCGCGCTCCCGATCGGGCTCGGAGGACTTATCAGCCCGAGTTTCGATGGCGAGGGGACAGAGGCTCAGACGGCACAGGGCAACTCCGTACTGGTCGCAGCGATTCAAGGCAATGTGCCGCGCCTCGGGCTTGACTTCAACGCTCAGCGCAGAGCCGTGTTACAAAATCACGTCGATGAAACTGTTCGCGCAGCGAATGATGCCCAAAAACAAGGTGAAAAGCTTGACCTCGTTATTTGGCCGGAGAACTCGTCGGACGTGAACCCGTTTCAAGATCCTTTGGCGGCGTCGTCAATCGAACGCGCTGTGAGCGCAGTAGGGGCACCGGTGCTGGTGGGGACGCTGACGCGCGACGAGGTCGGTGCGCGCAACACGATGGTCGTGTTTGACCCGGAAACAGGGCCAGACGAGACGCATCATAAACGCTTTTTGCAGCCGTTTGGCGAGTACATGCCAATGCGCGACTTCTTCCGGAAAATCACGGACCTCGTGGACCTCGCCAGCGATTTCAAGCCCGGCAATGGCCCAGGTGTCGTCCACATGGGAGGCATCCCTGTTGGGGTTGCCACATGCTATGAAGTGGCAGAAGACCCGGCGTACCGGATGGCAATTAATAATGGTGCGCAAATTCTCGCTACACCGACGAACAACGCGACTTTCGGGTTTAGCGATATGACCTATCAGCAGCTGGCGATGAGCAGGCTGCGTGCCATTGAAACGGATAGGGCAGTGGTTGTTGCAGCTACTTCAGGTGTGTCAGCAATCGTGCACCCTGATGGAACGGTGAGCCAAGAAACTTCTATATTTGAAGCTAACCACCTGATTGAACGCCTGCCACTACATACAACGCGGACATTTGCTGTGCGTTTTGGGGACTACCTCGAGGCTGCGTTCGTTTGGCTTGGGTTCATGCTCATACTCGGTGCAGCAGTCCGCCGACCCAGGGAGTATGCTAGACAACATTTGAACAACGGCGAGAAACGTTGCTGGAAAAGGAGCAGCCACCGTGGCGAATTCGACATTAGTGATCATCCCGACGTACAACGAGATTGAGAATCTTCCCCTCATTGTTGGCCGGGTTTTCGATGCAAACGATGATGTAGACATCCTTATTGTCGACGACAATTCTCCTGACGGAACGGGGCAGAAGGCCGACGAACTGGCAGAAGCGAATGATCGCCTGCACGTCTTGCACCGTGCTGGCAAGGAAGGGCTACTCGCCGCGTACCGCGACGGTTTCAACTGGGGACTCGAGCGTGACTATGAGGTTATCTGCCAGATGGACGCCGATGGCTCGCATGCACCTGAGGAGCTTCACCGCTTGTTGGAGGAGATCGAAAGCGGCGCAGACGTCGTAATCGGTTCGCGGTATGTGGACGGCGGGGAAGTTAAAAATTGGCCGAAGCAGCGCTACTTGCTTTCCAAGCTGGGAAACGCCTATGTTTCCCTTGCGCTGGGTGGCGATGTTCGCGACATGACCGCAGGTTACCGCGCTTTTCGACGCGAAGTCCTCGAGACCATCGATCTCCAGGAGTTGTCCAACAAGGGCTATATTTTCCAGGTCGATATGGCGCACAAGGCCGAGCTTGCCGGTTTCGACGTTCGCGAAGTACCGATTACATTCGAGGACCGCACGTTGGGCGAATCTAAGCTAGACGCAAGCTTCGCGACAACTTCTCTCTGGGAAGTCACCAAGTGGGGTGCCACCGAAAAGTTTGGCACCGCACGGGAGATGGCGAAAGAGGGATTCCGAATGCTCAGCTACGAGGCCAAGCGCTCTAAAGCAAACGAGCTGCTGAGCAAGGCGAACGACCTGCCTCAGCTCGCGGGCAACGTCGTAGAGGTTGCCAAGGAATTCATCGCTTCGAAGCGTAAGTAACTTCGCGTTGACAGTTAGACGAAAAGCGAGAAGCTACAGAATATGTGGCCTCTCGCCTTCGGGCTATAACTAGCTCTTACTTCTTGTTTTCTGCTGCTTGTTCTTTCGCCAAGCGCGCAGCAGCGCGACGACGTTTCCGCAGCTGTTCAAGGCGCTCTTCAAGCAGCACGTCGAGCTCTTCGATAGTACGGCGTTCGCGAAGCATATCCCAGTGAGTACGGGGTGGCTTCGTCGGCTTCGACTCGACGCCTTCGCCTTCCATAAGGGTGCCGAGCTGGCCGTTCTTGCACATCCATTCCTCTGGAATCTCTGCATCATCTGCGAACGGCACTTCGAAAATCTCGCCGTTCGGAGTGCGGTATCGCGCTTGCTGCCGAGGCGCGAGATCATGGTCTCGGTCCGTCTCGTAGCTCACAGCGCCCATTCGACTTCCGCGAAGAACACGATCAGCCATACTCAATTGTCCCTTCTAAACACATTTAAATGCAGTCGCCCTATTATAACGTTCACCTTTTAGATTTTGTTCCCGCAGTATTGAACCGGACATGCATTCCGTTCAAGGTGTGTATTAGGCTGACCCGTATGCCAGAAAGTGATGTGTACGCGAAGAGCGAATCGCCTACGTGTCAGTGGTGTGGCAAAGAAATGGCGCGGCAGCAGGGAAGAGGACGCCGCCGAAAATATTGCAGCCAGTCATGCAAGCAGCGTGCGTATGAACAGCGTAACTTTGTAGCCGGCACTGCGATTGATGAAGGGGCAGCCATCCT
Source organism: Corynebacterium sp. HMSC08D02 (assembly GCF_001807505.1). Taxonomy (NCBI): domain Bacteria; kingdom Bacillati; phylum Actinomycetota; class Actinomycetes; order Mycobacteriales; family Corynebacteriaceae; genus Corynebacterium; species Corynebacterium sp. HMSC08D02. The sequence continues at coordinate 143,918 of NZ_KV789235.1, forward strand.
TAAACCGGAAACTGTGTCTATGCTCCGCGACAACCTTTTCGTTTTGCGTTGTACAGCGGAAGATATCCGGACAGCTGTGGATGAAGGTGCAAACCCGGATGAATTACGTAACATGTGTGACGAATTAATTGAATTAGCGCGAACAGTTGAGAAGTTGAGGTAAGTACCCATGAAGGAAGTGCAAGCTCCCAGCGACCGCAAGAAGAAGCTCTTGATGGTCATTGTTGCGGGAATTGCGGTGCTCGCGGTCCTGATCGCGATGATCCCATTGCTGCTCAACATGTTTGGTGGCGGTGGAGTCAAGACAGAAGGAATTGATACAGACCGACTTAAACCGGCGGACACTGACATCAACGGCGTTTGGAAGATCCAAAAGCGTCCTGGCGTCAACTCGACGTCCGTTGGGTTCACGTTCGATGAAGTTCTTCCTGGTGAAGCAAAGACGACCTCAGGATCGACGACAGGCGTTGAAGGCGAAGTACATATTGAGTCGGGTGTACTGCAATCTGGCGAAATCGTAGTCGACATGACGAATTTGACTACAGACAGCGATGTTCGAGACAACAACGTACGCCGGAAGATTCTTCACACGGATCAATACCCGACGTCAAGCTTCACGATCACCGAGCCGATTGATCTATCCAAGGTTCCATCAGACGGTTCCGCTGGAACCGTGAACGTGGTCGGAGACTTGACCATCCATGGCGAGACGAATCGCGTCACAGCACCTTTTGACGTAGCCCTGTCTGGCAGCCATCTCATCGTCGCGGGCGATGTACCGTTTGATAGAGCTGACTACGGCGTTGAGACGCCTGAATTTGTCGCAGCGAAGATTGCCGAGAGCGGGCTACTCAATATTCGCCTCAATATGACCAAGTAGACTGTCCAGAATTACCCGCCCAATTACGTCACGTTACGTTATTGGGCGGGCTTCCGCTATCTATATGCAAAGTTGTGGAAATGTCCGATAATGTACATTATGTCAACTAAGGAACTTGACCTTTGCCTCTTATCGGCGCCCACCCCGGTGCTTCCGTACCAATACCGCCTGTGCCAGATCCAAGCCCCCTACTGATGCAACTGCTTCGCGAACCGCAAACTGCCAGAGCCATAGTCGGCGAAATACTTCGTCATAGCCATCGGCCGCGGCTTCACGGAGCCGCCCTTCAAACATTTGACGCTGCAAACGAATCGACAACCGAAGATGTTCCGGCGCACGGCTAATACTGATCGCTTGGAGATGCGTTTGCTGTTCAACTAGCTTCAGAAAATCGACTTCATATTGATACTCCATACCTGGCCATACATACGCACCAAGCACTTGAAGCGCACTCCGACACGCTCGGTTCACGGTTTTTGATTGCACGCGACGTGCCATCACCGATTGCACACCGATACGCCCGCCTGGAAGTAGCATGCGGTCCATCGCGCGAAGGTACTGCACTTTATCGCGTTTCGGGCATGATTCAAGCTGACTAAATGAAACGATTGCATCATACGGCCCATGCTGCTGGGCCCATTGGGCGTCACCAAGTTTGCCCACGGCAACGCGCACATCGTTCGCAGCGCCATTAAGAATGAGGTATTCCCGAAGATGAGCGGCACTGTCATGGCTAATTGCGAGAGTATCAACCACCACTCCGCGCCCTATCGCGGCCAGAGCCACAGCACCTCCCGAGTTCGGATACTCGAGCATTCTCGTACCGCGCCCTGCACCGACTAGGTCCAGCAACTGCTGAGCGCTCCGCGCCTGTATATCGCCCAAGTCGGCTCGATCCGCATCGAGCGGTGCTTCGTAGGTGGTCACATCGATATAGCGGCGCTTCGCGCCACGCTGTTTGGCACGCTGCTCCGGGTAGGACTTGGTCAGTTTGCGCTCGGTAGTTGCGACACCTGTAGCGAAATGACCCTGGAAAGCACTCACACGATCGCCCGAAAAGTGCTGTACGAGAGAACTCGGCAGCATCGCTCCAACAGTTTCCGGCCGTGGCTTCCACGATGTACGGCGGGGTACGTAGCCCTGCCCCAGCAGCTTCGCAATGACTTCAACAAGTACATCCGATGAGGTCACTGACCACTCGCCTGCCATGTACCCCTCTGCCAGGCCTGTCCAGCCAGCAGCCGCGATTCGTTCAAAAAGCCGCTCATGGTTCACGAGAATGTCGGCGTCGTCACCAGAAAGCGTTACACCCGCGGCGTCACAGGCTCGAGCAAACTCGGCCTCTGCAAGCCTGGCGCGAGTTTTCAGAGCAAACCCATCCAACGGCTGCACTAGCCGTGGCCACTTTGTGGCGTCAACAGTGTGTAAATGCGTTGGTACTGGTTCAGGAATCGGCACGCTTCCCCACCTTACTTGGTCAAACTTTCAGCGGAGTTTTCGACGCTTCATCTCCAAAACCATACCGTTCTAACATTATGGGCGTACTATAAAGGGAAGAAAATTCAAACAGCTTTCCCAAGGAGCGACACTTTTATGACTCAGACACCATACCGCCCCGCTGGAAACCGCCATCACGTCGCGATCGTAGGTGCGGGGTTTGGTGGCATTAACGCTGCTCATGCACTCGCGGATGCAGACGTAGACATTACGATTATTAACCGCACAAACCACTTCATCTTCGCCCCTCTGCTCTATCAGGTAGCGACCGGTCTTCTGTCTGTCGGCGAAATTGCCTCTTCGGTTCGCCAGATTTTGGCAAGCCAGGACAACGTTCGCGTTGTGCGCGGCAATGTTGACGAGATCGATACCGCGAATCAGATCGTCACTGCTTCCGATGATGGTGCGTCGTCACAGTATGCCTACGACTCATTGATCCTCGCAGCGGGTGCAGGCCAGTCCTACTTCGGCAACGATCACTTTGCGGAGTTCGCACCTGGTTTGAAAACAGCCGATGACGCGCTCGAGGTGCGCGCGCGCATTCTTGATGCCTTCGAGAAAGCTGAGCTAGCTACTTCCGCTGAAGAACGCGAACGGCTGCTCACTTTTGTGCTCGTCGGCGCCGGTCCAACTGGTGTTGAGCTCGCTGGACAGATCGCCGAGTTGGCGCACCGCGCATTTGCTGGAGGCCAGTACTCGTTCTCACCAGATCAGACCAAGATCCTTCTTATCGACGGCATGCCACAGGTTCTGCCACCATTTGGAAAGCGTCTTGGCCGGAAGGCGCAGCGCGAGTTGGAGAAGGCAGGCGTTACTGTCATCTTAAATGCCATTGTGACTAACGTCGACGCTGAGAGCGTCACGTACAAGAACACCAAGACCGACGAAGAGACCACTGTCTACACTCCAACGAAGATTTGGTCTGCTGGTGTCCAGGCTTCCCCGCTGGGCAAGCAGGTCGCCGAGCAAGCTGGTGTAGAGGCTGAACGTAACGGCAAGGTGCCGGTGAACGCCGACCTGTCCGTTGGCGAACTGTCGAATGTATTCATCGTGGGCGACATGATGAGCCGCGACCGCTTGCCAGGCGTCGCCCAGGTTGCAATCCAGTCCGGTGAATATGTCGGAAAGATCTTGAAGGCACAGGTTGAAGACGAGATTACGCCGGAACAGCGCGAGCCATTCTCCTACTTTGACAAGGGATCGATGGCTATCGTCACTCGCTTTAACGCTGTCGTGAAGATGGGCAAGGTCGAAATCGCTGGATTCTTGGGTTGGTTGATGTGGCTCTACGTCCACGTCTCATTCCTCACTGGACTGCGCAACCGCACTGTCACAGCGTTGACGTGGGTTTACAACGCTTTGAGCTCGAAGCGATACAACCTTCCGACGACACCCGGCCAACGCCACGCGAGCTCCGAAAACGCAGAGAACTAAATGACTCTGCTGACGCGCCTCTCCCCTTTGTATACGGTTGGAGAGGCGCGTTCGTGTTCCGTTCTCGAAGGGCGTAGTATCTCGAGCGTTGTTATATCCCTCGCCCTTGATTGGCGCGACGCAGGTAGTAAAGGGGGCCACTATGCCACCAAGGATCCCGTTGTCGAGGAAGTCGTCGAAAAGCACGCTTCAACCATCGCGCATACCGGTGAAGGTCCCTCTGGAACGCTCGATCGACTTTTGCAAAGTATTTGTCGACGGCAAGCGCGTCCCTGGCAACTATCGGATTCCACAGGCACTGCAGGTCGCACGGGAGCACGATAACGCGTTTGTGTGGGTCTCGTTGAAAGGTCCGACAGATGAGCAGATGACCAAGATCTCGTCGTTTTTCGACATTGACGATCTGATCGTTGACGACGTAGTCGATGCCCACCAGAGGCCAAAGGTTGAGCGCTACGATGAGCAGCTGTTCATGGTCGTGCGCTCGGTGTATTACCGCGACGATGAGGAGGTTGCGGATGCCCGTGAAATCATTTCCACTGGTGAAGTCCAAATTGTGACCGGTCCGAACTTTGCGATCACAATCCGGCACGGCGCACCACTGCCTGATTTGACTGGCAAACTAGAGAGCGAGGAGGAGCTTGCGGTGCTTGGCCCAAGTGCCGTCGCATGGGTGGTGTCCGACTACATCGTCGATAACTATTTGAAGGTCGCAGACAACCTGAGCCGCGACGTCGATGAGCTGGAAAACGAAGTGTTTACGCCTCGGCGAGACATTAACATTGACAAGATTTACAACTACAAACGTGAGATCTTGGAGATGCGCCACGCGATCGATCCACTTGCACCGGCGTTAAAGAATGGGTTGACCAACAACCGTGATCTGATGCGGAAAGCGCTCAGATCTTACTTCCGTGACGTGCAGGACAACGCGACGATCGTGAGTGACCACCTCTCAGGCTTCGATGAACGCCTTTCCTCCCTGCTTGACGCCTCGGTTGCGAAGGTTTCGATGCAACAGAACTCCGATATGCGTACGATATCTGCAGTAGTTGGTATGGCTGCGGCCCCGACCATGATTGCCGGTGTTTATGGCATGAATTTCGAGAATATGCCGGAATTGGCTTGGAAGTACTCCTACCCGGTGGTGCTCGGCGTAATGATCCTGACCATGGCACTGATGTATTGGTGGTTCAGGAAGAACCGCTGGCTTTAGGGTACGAGGAGCTTCAGATTCGTCAGGGCCACTAACTTGCCTTCGTGATGCATTTCGATGCGCCAGAGGTGGGTTCGCCGCCCGACATGAACTGGGCGCGCGGATGCTTCGATTCGCCCGTCACGGACGCTTCGTAGGAGGTCGGTGTTGTTGTTCATGCCGACAGCAGGTCTGCCAGCTGTCGCCATCGCTGCAACGGAACCTACCGTCTCTGCGAGACCGGCATAGACTCCCCCGTTGACGATCCCGGCAGGCTGAAGATGCTGGGGTCCGACGTCTATATGTGCAGTTACGCACTCTGGGCTACACGCCGTGATCACCATTCCGATCGTGTTGGCGTAACCGTTGTTGTATTCGTTGAGGGTCCGCAATTCTTCCTCGTTGAGCTCGCGATCAACTTTTTCGAATAGAAAACTCATTCCGTTCTTTCCTCTCAGCAGCGTAGTATTGTCTGCATGACTACCACCGAGCATGATACGAATCAGTCCCAGACTCATCTCGCCCAGATCGGCGTTGTCGGTATGGCGGTGATGGGTTCGAACCTAGCACGTAATTTCGCCCGCAACGGACATACGGTTGCTATCTACAACCGGTCCCCTGAGAAGACTCGCGCCGTAATGGCCGAGCACGGGGATGAGGGCTCGTTTATCCCATCTGAAACGATTGAGGACTTTGTTGCCTCGCTGGAGCGTCCACGCCGTGCTGTCATCATGGTCCAGGCTGGCAAGGCTACGGATGCAGTGATCAATCAGCTCGTCGAAGCGATGGATGAGGGCGATATCATCATCGATGGCGGTAACTCGTTGTTCACCGATACGATCCGCCGTGAGAAAGAAGTCGCTGAAAAGGGGCGCCACTTCGTCGGCGCAGGTATCTCTGGCGGCGAGGAAGGTGCACTGCTTGGTCCTTCGATCATGCCTGGTGGTCCTGTCGAGTCATGGGAGGCGCTTGGCCCACTCCTTGAGGATATTGCCGCGAAAGTCGATGGCGTTCCGTGCGTGACCCACATTGGCCCAAATGGTGCCGGACACTTCGTCAAGATGGTGCATAACGGCATCGAGTACGCCGATATGCAGGTCATCGGCGAGGCATACCATTTGCTTCGCTACGCAGCTGGGTTGGAGCCGGCGGAGATCGCTGAAATCTTCTCCGAGTGGAATGAGGGTGACCTGGATTCCTACCTGATCGAGATCACCGCTGAGGTACTGAAGCAAGTCGATGAGCAAACAGGCAAACCGTTTGTCGACGTCGTTGTGGACGCGGCTGGCCAGAAGGGCACGGGTCGCTGGACTGTGAAGGAGGCCCTAGACTTGGGCGTCCCAGTCACTGGCATCGGCGAAGCAGTGTTTGCTCGTGCGCTTTCTTCTTCTACTGCGCAACGCACCGCGGCCTTGGAGGCCAACCTCCCTAGTGGCGTAGAAGCTTCGTTCGCTGACCTTGGTCTGGACAAGGCGCAGTTCGTCGAGGATGTCCGGCGTGCTCTGTACGCCTCAAAGCTCGTTGCGTACGCGCAAGGCTTTGATGAAATTGCTGCGGGTTCCGAGGAGTACGACTGGGGTCTGAAGCCTGGTGAGCTGGCGAAGATTTGGCGTGGTGGCTGCATTATCCGCGCGAAGTTCCTCGACCGCATCACCGAGGCGTATGAGAAAAACCCTGAGCTGCCATCACTGTTGCTCGACCCTTACTTCCGCAATGAGCTGGAGGGCGGCGTCATTGATGCGTGGCGTCGCGTCGTCATAACGGCTACGCAGCTCGGGCTTCCGGTTCCGGTATTCGCGTCCTCGCTCTCCTACTACGATTCCTTGCGTGCAGACCGCTTGCCTGCGGCGCTGATTCAGGGACAACGTGATTTCTTCGGTGCGCACACCTACAAGCGCGTCGATATGGACGGCACGTTCCATATCGCGTGGTCTGGCGACCGCAAGGAGCTTCGTTACTAAGCGTGGCGATAGCACCTGACCGCAAAAAGGCACTAGGGTGTTTGCAATGAAAAGTTTTGCCGATCTCGGCCTTCCCCACCCCCTGGTGCGCGCGCTCAACGCAGAAGGAATTACTCGGCCGTTTCCAATTCAGGAAGCGGCTATTCCTGATGCCCTAGCAGGCAGAGACGTGCTTGGGCGTGGTCCGACCGGCTCCGGCAAGACTTTTACGTTTGGTTTGCCGATGTTGGCGCGTCTTAGTGGTGCGCCAAGTCAGCCTGGACGGCCCCGTGGACTTGTGCTCGCACCGACGCGTGAATTGGCAAGCCAGATTCAACAGCGATTGAACAGCCCCGCGAGCGCACAAGGCCTTCGCGTGCTAGATGTAGTTGGTGGCGTCAATATCAATACGCAGATCCGCGCTTTGGCGGCACCAGTCGACCTCTTGGTGGCGACACCGGGCCGTGCAGAGGATCTATTGCAGCGTGGCGTCCTCGATTTTCGGGCTCTGGAGATCGTCACGCTTGATGAAGCCGACCAGATGGCCGACATGGGCTTCATGCCTCAGGTCATCAAGCTTGTCGACCGAGCGCCAAAGGATTCCCAGAAGTTACTGTTTTCTGCAACGCTCGATGGCGATGTACAGAGAATCGTTGACAGGTACATGCATAATCCGGTTACGCACTCCACAGCTCCAGCGAAGTCAGCTGTAAAGACCATGAAACACTTCGTCCTGTTGTGTGGCAGCCGCGAGTCGCGCAATGCTCGAGTGCTGGAAATCGCCGCACGCGAAGGCAAGACGATCATGTTTATGCGCACGAAGCATGGTGTGGACAGGCAGGTGAAGAAGCTTCGTCGCGCCGGAGTTCACGCGCAGGGAATTCACGGTGACAAAGGTCAAGGTGCTCGAACTCGCGCACTAGAGGGGTTCGCTGATGGTTCAACTCCAGTCTTAGTTGCGACGGACATCGCAGCACGCGGAATCGACGTTTCGGGAGTCTCACTCGTTGTCCACATCGACCCGCCTGCAGAACACAAGGCATACTTGCACCGCGCGGGGCGTACAGCGCGTGCGGGCACTGAGGGCAACGTTGTTACGTTGGTCATGGATGAACAGCGTAAGGAGGTTCGCTCGCTCCTCAACAAAGCTGGAGTACGAGCGACCGAAGTCCGGGCGCAGGAGCTTACACCTGAGGTCGTTGAGATCACCGGAGCTCGGCAGCCGTCTGGGAAGCCCCTGCCACCGCCTGGTGGCCAGCCACCACATCAGCGAAAGAACCACAACGCAACCAGGCGTTCGAAACGCCCCAGTGCGAATGCTCAACGACGACGGTCGACGGGAAGGAGCGGTAGGCGTCGGACGCCTCGGTCATAGTCGATGGATATAGTCATTTCAATCTTTGCTCTTTTGGGCTTCATCTTGTTGACGGCCTCAACGGGCCTGTTCGTTGCAATCGAGTTTGCAATGACAGGACTCGAGCGCTCAACTATCGATGAGCACGTCCGGGAGGTCGGCGACCGCACGGCGAAAGCCGTCGCTCGAGACCACGCGAACCTTTCGTTCGTGTTGTCAGGCGCGCAACTCGGTATTACCGTGACGACGCTCGCAGCTGGCTTCCTCGCCGAGCCGGTGTTGGGCAAGTTCTTCACCCCCCTGCTTGAGCTCGTTGGTCTGAGTGAAGCGGCCTCAACGACAGTAGCGCTGATCCTTGCGTTGGCGATTGCGACATTGCTCTCGATGGTTTTTGGCGAACTTGTTCCAAAGAACATGGCGATTACGGATCCGCTGAAGACTGCGCGGGTCGTGGTACCTCCTGTGAATGCGTTTAATACCGCAGCTGGTTGGTTTATTAAGTGGCTCAATTCTTCGGCGAACTGGGTTGTGCGAAAACTCGGGATTGAGCCAGCAGATGAGCTAGCCTCCGCTCGTTCTGGTCAAGAGCTGGGTGCGGTGGTCCGAAACTCGATGGAGTCTGGAGACCTTGACGCAGATACCGCAGCGGTGATCGACAGATCGCTGCAGTTCGGAGAGACCACCGCCGAAGCCGTGATGACGCCACGTTCAACCATTAATGCGCTTGACGCTGAGGACACCGTAGCGGATTTGATTGCGTTTGCACGTGAGACAGGCCATTCGCGCTTCCCCGTCCGCCGCGGTGACTTGGACGACACAATAGGCGTGGTCCACATCAAAGACGCCTTTTCTGTAGATAAGAAGCAGCGTGCAACCACCAAGCTGTCAACGCTGGCCAAGCCAGTTCCGTTTATCCCCGGGACGCTTGACGGCGATGCGGTGCTCAACAGGGTTCGTTCCGCGGGCTCACAGGTAGTGCTGGTTGCGGATGAGTTCGGCGGAACGCAAGGTCTGGTCACGATTGAGGACGTGGTCGAGGAGATCCTCGGTGAGGTGTACGACGAGTACGACGACCGCGAATCCGAGCGGGACTTTTTGCACGTCGGAACGTCGTGGGAGATTTCTGGTTTGGTGCGGCTCGATGAACTGCAGGAGGAGCTCGGTTATGTTGCACCCGAGGGGCCTTACGAAACTCTTGGAGGACTGATTATGTCAGCACTTGGACATATCCCAACAGTTGGCGACAAAGTAGTGCTCCCCTCCGGTACAGCTGATTTCCAGGAACAGTTTGAAACAGGCAGCGCCGGCCACTGGCTCGCAAGGGTTTCCACAATGGATGATCGCAGGATCGACAGGGCAATTTTGAGTCCGATTTCTCCAGAGGAAGCAATCGAGTTTCAGAGGAGGTCAGCACAGTGAATATTTGGGTAGCATTCCTTCTCATTTTGGTCCTGCTGGCGCTCAACGCGTTCTTCGTTGCGTCAGAGTTCGCACTCGTGTCCTCCAGGCGCGATCGATTGGAGTCAATGCAGGCACAAGGCAAGACAAATGTTACTGGCGTGCTGTACGCGACGGAACACCTCTCGATTTACCTCGCAGGTGCCCAACTGGGCATCACCATCGCGTCGCTCGTGCTCGGTAAGGTCGCTGAGCCTGCGGTTGCACACTATGTTGAAGTTCCGTTTCTCGCGATGGGGTTGCCGGGTGAGTGGCTGCATCCTGTTTCCTTCGTGATTGCGCTGGCGTTCATCTCCTTCTTGCATATTTTGTTCGGCGAGATGGTGCCGAAGAACATTGCGATTGCCGGACCAGAGTCAACTGCTGTTTGGCTTACCCCCGCTATGACGCTTTGGATGAAGGCCACGGGGCCGTTTATTCGCTTCTTGAACTGGGTAGCGCGTAAGACGCTGGCTCTGTTTGGTATTGAACAGCGCGATGAGCTTTCATCCACTGTGGACCAGAAACAGCTGGCGAACATGATTCGTGAATCACGCGAAGAGGGTCTTCTTGACGCTGAGGAAACAGCTCGCCTTTCAAAGGCGCTGCGCTCTGAGTCGAGGAACCTCAAAGAGGTAATGATCCCGCTCGATCGTCTGACAACCATCCCCTTTTACCCTGAGGGCGTCGCGCTTTCGATAATCGAGCAAGCTGTACGTGAAACCGGATATTCGCGCTTCCCCGTTGCTAGGCCTTCCGGCATTCTCGTTGGATATATTCACGTGAAGGACATTTTGGACCTGATGGAGTCCGATGAGGATGATCCACTGGTACCGGTGAGCCGCATCCGCCCATTGATGGTGATTGATGGCTCTGAGTCGCTGGATAGTGCGCTGACGTCGCTGCACCGTCGCTCTGCACACATGGCTCAGGTCCGCGATCAAGGTCGCCTCGTTGGCGTACTTGCTCTTGAGGACGTCATTGAGGAGTACGTGGGCACGGTCGCAGACTGGACCCACGAGAATTCATGATTCGTACGTTCCTGGAGTCAGCCGAATACGAGGCTCGGATCGCGTCGCATGAGGAACGTGCGGCCGGATTCGTCGAGCCACACCTAGCTCGCCGTCGTCGCGCACAGAAGCACCCGGTGTGGGACTTCCTGTTCGACTACTACAGGTTCCGCCCCACACACCTTAAGAAGTGGCATCCTGGCGCAAATACAGTGCTTCTCGACGCCTCTACGCTTCCTCAAGCTTCATGGCGCGACTACCAAGTTGTAGACAGCAGGCACGTGTGCGCAAACATCGCGTCGTTTCTTGAGCACCGTGAACAAGACGTTCGGGAAATTGACGAACTACTTCGCGCGACAGCCTCTCGTTCGGCGCACTTTGACTGCTTCGGTTTGCATGAATGGGCAATGTTGTACCGCGAGGAACGCCCTCGTCATGATCTTCCGCTTCGTCTCGGAGCAGACGGCACGAACTCAGTGGTTGAATCTCATCAGCTTCGATGCAGCCACTTCGACGCGTTTCGTTTCTTTACTCCCCCAGCTCGCCCCCTCAACGTTGTGGCGTTGCGGAGGGAAGACCAGGTATCGAGGGAACAACCAGGCTGTGTGCACGCCACCATGGATCTGTTTAAGTGGGCTTTGAAACTTGGCCCATTGGTCCCTGGCGAGCTCCTCCTTGACTGTTTCGAATTGGCCAAGGACGCGCGTCGCCTCGATATGGAGGCATCCCCGTACGACTGCCGGGAACTCGGCTTCGACATCGTTCCTGTGGAGACTACTGAGGGAAAAGCCATGTACGTGCAGCGCCAACGAGCGCTCAGCGCACGTGGAGAAGAATTACGCTCCCGGCTCGTCGCTCTCCTCGACGTAGTTCTAGGGCGATAGACTGTTTGACAACGCTAGACGGGTTGTACACGAAGTAAGGACGGTATTGGCATGGGCCGACATTCTGATGGCAAGAGTAACTATCGCTTGTCCGGTGGAGCGATCCTGGTCATTCTGGTCGCGCTCGCTGTGATTTTGAGTGCCATTTTGATGATGAAGCTGAAGCCAGAACAGTCCGATGATGCTTCTGAAGCACAGTGCGTGTCTGGAGAACTCTCACTGCCAGTAGCGTCTACGGAACGATCGGTCGGTGAAGCGATCGTAGCCGCGTACAACGAGTCGCACCGTGTTGTGCGGGACTACTGTATGCAGGCAGAGCTCGTCGATAAGGTCGAGGACGCAGCTATCCTTCTCGCTCCGGAAACCGCGAACCCAGACGCCGTACTTAGGAACGCAAAACGCTCGGCGGCGGTACCTGACCCACAGATTGTTTACGCAGCACCTCTCGGCGTGGAGGGGCAAACTTCTACTGATCCAGCGACACTTAAGCTGGAGTCAGTGCGATTTGTGTTGCCTGAACGCTCGGATGCCTCTGTTGCTGTTGCGTCATTGCTTGCCAAAGATGAGGCAGGCGCCGTAGATGTCCTACAACAGCAGGCAGTGGAAGATATAGAGTCAATCCAAGATGAACAGAGTCTATACGCAGCAGCTATTGAACAAGCATCCGGTGACCGGGTTTTCACATCGCTAGATGCAGTTTTGAACTACGTCGGTATCCCGCTGAACAGTACTGATAACGTCGATGAGAATAAGTCTCGCGCCGGGCAGGACCTCATGAAGTACGCGGCGTCAACGTTGAAAACTGATAGCAAATCACAGGTGGTTGATGTCCCTGATCAGGTTTGGTCCCAGGTGGCAGAAATTCCGGTCGATGAAACAGAAAAGGAACAGAAAGAAGTTGGTTCCGAAAACCAACAGCAAGCTCTGGACACGTTATTCCTGTACGATACGTCAGATGCGATGCAGCCTTTCAAGCCAGCAGTCGACACCGCGATACGCGATGCTGCATACCGTGTCACCGAATCTGGCCATCAAGTAGCGCTTTGGAACTACTCTTCCCCACTGAACCCTGGTGTAACGAAGGGTTGGCGCAGCAACATTGCTATGACCAGTGATGCCGAGGACGTCGCATACACCGCCAGCTTGCTTGGCACCGGTGGTGCTCCGCAGACTCGTGAAGCGCTCTTCGCTGCTGCCGATGCCATGCGTGAGCTCGATCGCGATATTCGCATCGTGTTGATTACCACCGGCACCGCCGATGATGATGGTTCACCACAGGCGGCAGCAGCACTGCAGGACCGGCTCGGTGAGCGAATCAAGCTTGACGTCGTTCGTGTAGGCGATAGCCCTGCAGATACGGCTGTGACAGATGTCGCATCCGTGGTGAAAGAGGCTCCATCCGCTGAGCAGGTCAGTGCCGCTCTGACCGCCGTTGTCGACTAACCACTTGCGCTAGACCCACAGCAGTCCGAAAGGCTGCAGCCCCGCCGGGGAGTAAACGGCGGGGCTGCAGCCTTTCAGAACTCTCTAGGAAGACTTACGACGGCGACGATCTGCGAGTTCATCGAACCCGGCAGGCTGAGGGTCATTGAGTTCGGGATTGATGGTTTCTGCTGGGAAGTCAGCAATTGTGCCAGTCAGATCCTTCATAATCTGCGGGACCGCGATACCAAAGACACCCTGGCCGCCGCCGAGAAGGTCAATGACCTCCTCGTTGCTGCGGCACTCGTACACCGTTGCGCCATCAGAGACCAACGTGATCTCGGCGATGTCATTCACACCCCGGTTACGGAGCTTATCCACGGCTAGGCGAATGTTTTGCAGTGAGATCCCGGTATCCAAGAGACCTTTCACGATTTTCAGAACCAGAATGTCCTTGAAGGAGTAGAGGCGCTGGGAGCCGGAGCCCTTTGCGCCACGGATTGAAGGCTTCACCAAGTCAGTGCGCGCCCAGTAATCGAGCTGGCGGTACGTGATGCCTGCTACCTGGCATGCAATCGGAACTCGGTACCCCACTTCGTCAGAAGGCCCGATATCAAACAGCGTTTCCTGAACAGGCCCTTCCACTGCGGAAAGTTCAAGCTCTTGTTGCAGATCGCTCATTTTCCATACTCCCGTTTTCTATTGTCTCGGCTAACAGTATTTGTACTGATAGCTTAGGCATTTGACTCTATCAGCTCGGGCCGACACGCCGAAGTCTCAACCTTTACTTTACATTGAGGGAAGTTTAGTTGGCAGCCCCGTCCCCATCTTCATCATCGGAAGTAAAAAGATCATCCGCGCCAAGGCTCTTCATCAGCTGTTCAAAATCGCGGTCTGCTTCTGGGTCACCGCTTGCGGAAACACTTCCGTCTTCAGCGTCCCCTTCGACAACGGGAAGATCAAGGTCAAAGATACCTTTCGCATCTGCCGCGGAAATCCGTATGCCGGCTTGCCGCAAAACCTGAGGGTCAACCTCGAGAGCAATATCCCCTGTCCAAGCCAAAAGCAGCGCGTCGGACATGCTCGTGTCTACTTTGCTGCCAGTACTCAGCAACACCTCGGCATGAAACACGCCTTCGTAATAGCTCGCAATGCGCACGGCCTGCACTTGAGCGCCGAGATCCTTTAGCGTTTCCAAATACGTTTCGTAAATACTCGGGTTCAGGGGGCCTACATCATCAATGAGTGCGGCCAGCTTGCCTCCAGAAAATGGAGAAAGCCAAATTGGCAGGAATAGGTTCTGCTCTGGTGCGTGCAGCAACGCGCACAGAAAGTGTTCCGGGCCGACCGGGTAGACTCCGAGCAAATTCAGCGACCGCATCTCAGCGCCCGGAATTTCGCAGCTCGTTCTTGAGCAGCGAAGCGTGCAATGATACGACCAGGGCGGAAAGCTGCTGCCCGAGTTCTTCCGCTTGCTGTGCTGAATTTTCCTTACCGGACTTCGCAACGGGTTCCGTTACTTGAGAGATGAGATCAGCCTGGCGACGAGCCATAGTCCGCAGCGTCTTGAGGTGGCGAGAATCCAAACCGAATTCCGCTAGCGCCATGGCTGCAGTAACCACGCGGACGTCGTCGGCGGTGAAATGACCAGCCACATCAGGGACGATCAATCCATCACGCACGAACTCATCGACAAGTTCTTGGTCTGCTTGAGCCTGCTCGGCAACGTCTCGGTCGCTCAAGTGCGTCGAAGTTGGTGCGCGGAAGCTATCTGGAGAAACTAGCGGATCAGCTTCGCTCGCGCTCATGATCGCGGTGACCTGACCGGAATCCATGGCCTCGAGCTGCTCGCGGATCACCTTTAATGGAAGGTAATTGTCTCGCTGGGTAACCAAGATGTAGCGAAGTCGCTCGACATCATCACTTGTAAAGCGCCGGTATCCGGACGCAGTGCGTTGTGGAGTGATCAGGCCTTCGGACTCAAGAAAGCGAATCTTCGACACAGTCACATCAGGGAACTCTTCCCGCAACTGTTTCAGGACAACACCAATGGACATGGTCTTTGTCCCTGACGGGGCGACGGTGGCTCCCATTTGCTCTGTAGCAGCTCGGCGTATTGCACTCACGGTGATGATTAATCTCTTCTAATGGGCAGGGGCAGACAAACGGACAATACTACTTTTCGTCGGCGATAAAGACCAGGCGGAATTTACCAATCTGAATCTCATCCCCGGAGGAGAGCACCTGCGAGTCCTTTGGCTCTCGGTTCACATAAGTGCCGTTCAGTGATCCCACGTCAACGACTTCGAAAGAGTCACCATCGCGGCGGAACTCAGCGTGACGGCGGGACACCGTGACGTCATCAAGGAAAATGTCGGCCTCAGGATGGCGACCTGCGGTGGTTGCGTCCTGGTCCAACAGGAACCTTGCGCCAGCGTTCGGTCCGCGCTTCACCACGAGCAACGCAACACCATCCGGCAAATTCTCCGTGCTGGTGACGTTATCGTTGGCTGCAGCAGCGCCGTTCTCCATCTCCTTCAAAAGGTCAGCGCGAAAGACGGAGGTCGTTTCGACCTGGACGATGTCTGCATCTTTGTTTTCGGCCATTCCAAACTCCTGACGGTGTTTTTGAAAGTCAATAAATTCTAAATCGCAATATTACCCAATTGTGGGTCAGCGTGCTGTTGCGGTTCTAGTGTAACGCTCTGAACCTCAACATGAGGATTAACGGAAAATATTTCCAATCCCGGAGATCACTGAGTTCCCCGAACCCGACAACGGATTATCCGACACCATGTAGGTCCACGTCGCACTCGGACGCTTCCAACCAGCATCTTCGAGGTGTGCTCCATCGTTATCAATCACAACTTTCCTGAAAGTATCGACGGCCTGATCTACGGCACGATTCGCTAGTTCTTTAAATTCACGAATGGCGATTCGATGGTATTCGTCGATTGGCGTTTCACGGGCGATGGCGCGCAGGTGGATCGATTCGCGAACATCGTCCATGAGCGCGAGGTACTCAGACCACTCATGGTCCAGGTGGTAGAGCATTATCTCACGAGCTGCCTGCCGTAGTTTGTCGGCATCGATGGCATCCAGCTCGGTGGCGCGCTCCGGTGCTCGTTCGCTAAGCTCACGCCACGCCGCGTCGGTATCGAGCAATGACGCTCGCCGCTCATCAAGGATTGTGCGGTGATCCGAGATGAGCTTGTTGTATTTCCACGTTTGCGAGTGAATTTCTAGCAGCTGGCCCTCTGTAACGCGTTGGCAGTGGTCAACAAACTGCTGTGCACGCGAGGATTCGATCCGTCCCGACGCGTCGGGATGTACGGTGATGCGCTCATCCTCTCCCCCGGTAACAACAATGTCGTCTTCCAGGGAGACAAAGAACAGGCTCAGGCCAGGGTCGCCCTGACGCCCTGCACGTCCGCGCAATTGATTGTCGAGCCGCGCTGTGCGGTGGCGTGCTGTACCGATAACGGCGAGACCGCCCAGGTTCGCAACCTTGTCGTGATCTCCTTCGTCAGCGCCACCTAGACGAATATCGGTACCGCGGCCTGCCATTTGTGTAGACACGGTCACCCGCCCTAAATCTCCAGCCTCAGCCACAATGCGTGCTTCCTCAGCGTCATTCTTCGCGTTGAGCACGTTCACGCTGATCCCACGCTCGTTCAATGCCTCTGCGAGAGCCTCAGACTCTGCAACGTCATGAGTCCCTACAAGAACAGGTTGACCGTTCATGTGGAGCAGCGCGATCTCTTCGACGATCGCTTGGTTCTTCTCCTCCATCGTTGCGTAGATCCGGTCGGCTTCATCAAATCGCTGCAACGGATTTGCGCGGTCAATAACAGATACGTGCAGGTCGTAAAATGAACGCAATTGATCGGTGGCTTCTACGGCGGTACCAGTCATGCCACAGACCGTCGGATAGCGACGCATAAGTGCTTGCAGCGTGATCGAGTCGAGAATTCGGCCCCCCTCGGAGACCTTCAGTCCCTCTTTTGCCTCGACTGCTGCCTGCAATCCGTCAGGCCAACGCTGCAGTTCAGCGACGCGGCCGCGGGAGGCGTCAACAAGCGCCACCTTGCCGTCCTCGACGATGTAATGTACGTCGCGGATCAGCAGTGCTCGAGCGTGTAACGCAAGGTTGACCCGGACAAGTGTGGTGCCAATGTGCTCATCAGAATAGAGCGAGTCGATACCGAGCAAACGTTCAACTTTCTTCGCCCCCTCCTCGGTAAGGAAGACATTGCGACCATCGGCATCAGTTTCGTAGTCCTTCTCCTCGTCAAGGTGCGAGACCGCTTCGGTGATCTTGCCTGTGGGTTGCTGCGTACCTTCAGAACCAGCCAGGACGAGCGGGACGAGGGCTTCGTCGACAAGGACGCTATCGGCCTCATCGACAAGAGCGACCTCGGCTGGTAGCTGAACGGTTTGAGAACGGTGCGTGATCTGATTGTCACGAAGGTGATCAAAGCCGATCTCGGTCACCGGGGCATAGACGACGTCGCATCGGTATGCCTCTACGCGCTGTTCACGTGGCGTCGATTCCGTTACAGCGGCAACGCTGAGCCCAAAGAACTCGACAAGCGGCCGCATCCACGTGGCATCGCGCTCAGCGAGATAGTTATTCACGGTGATGAGGTGCACCCGCTTACCAGTGAGCGCAAAACCGGTCGCAGCGATAGCTCCAACGAGCGTTTTGCCCTCGCCGGTGGCCATCTGAATTACATCGCCTTCGAGTAGGCGCAAAACCGCCTGGTTTTGAACGTCGAACGGGGTCATCCCAAGGGTTCGAGTGGCGGCAACCGACAGAATTGCGAGGAAGCGAGGTTTGTCGACGACCTCTCCGTCACGCACGGTGTCACGCACAGCGGCGCTCAGCGCGGCGTCGTCAAGAGCTTCGAACTCGGCGATGAGCTCGTGAGCTTTCGCCACGATCCCCTTCGACTTCTTGTTGTTGCGTTCGGACGTTGCACCCATTGCTTTCCAAAACCAGCCAAATGCAGCCATTCCTCATACGACCTTTCGTCACGGCAAAAGTGGCCTTTTGCCTCTCGCACTACCTGGTCTACATGGTAAGTGCTTCTCACTCGTTCACGTCAATGTACTCTATCCTTGTTCAAGCAAAGACCACCGAATGCGTCCCCGTTCTCAGGAGGAAAGCCCACATGTTATCGCTGAACGTGAAGGTGCCGTCGTCGACGGGCAAGATGATGGCCGGAACGATTGACCGGCCTGACGGGCCGGCGAAAGCCTACGCGATTTTCGCACACTGTTTTGCGGGGTCCAGACATACTCCTGGTGCTTCGCGAATCTCCAAGCGGTTAACAGAGTTCGGCATTGCAACGCTCAGATTTGATTTTCCTGGTCTCGGACAATCCGAGGGTGAATTCGCCGATACTTCGTTCTCACAAAACGTTGACGATATCGTGGCTGCAGCAAAGTGGTTAGCCAAAGAGTTCAAAGCGCCACAGCTCATCATGGGCCACTCGCTCGGGGGCGCTGCAGCACTGAAAGCGGCGACCCATCCCGATCTCAAAAAGACGCTCAAAGCCGTAGCGACAGTCGGTGCGCCGTTCGACCCTGCTCACTCGGTGTTGCACTATGCGGATAAGATTGGTGACGCGGACCGCGACGGCTATGTCCCCGTCATCCTCGGCGGCAGGGAGCTCATCATTTCACGCGACTTCCTTGAGGATCTCGCCGACACGAACCCCGAAGAATACCTGCCGAAACTGCGCAAGCCACTATTGCTGGTCCACTCGCCTATTGATGTGACGGTAGGCATTGATAACGCCCAGTCAATTTTTAGCCTCACCCGCTACCCGAAGTCACTCATGGCGCTGGACAAGGCCGATCATTTATTGACGCGCCAAGGCACCGCACAGCGTGCGGCCGACATTATCGGCTCGTGGGTCATGCAATACATCACCCCCGAATTTGTCCCGGATGCCACCGGCGACTCCAACGCAGTCTCCTACTCCGCTCGCGGGACGAAGTATGGCGACGTAGTTCGCACCTCCAATCGTGCGATCGCAACTGACCGGGCTAAGAATGCTGGCGGCAAGGGCCAGGGCGTGACGTCGACAGGCTTGTACATGTCCGCGTTGGCAGTATCTTGTTCCCAGGCAATTCGTTCCGCCGCGAAAGGACTTGCGCTCAACGACGTGCGCGTGGAGGTCACACATCTCGGCGAGGGGCACTTCACACGTGACATCACGTTATTCGGCGACCTCAGCGACGCCGAGGCCCAGACGCTCATGGAGGCCGGCAAACGCTCAACCGTCGACGGCTACGTTCACAGCGCCTCGGTGCAGACAACCATCGACGTGGTGCGCTGACGTGAAACGCTGCCCATGTGGCCTCGATCGCCCATACCCCCTGTGCTGCGGCGCCCTGCACGCAGGCAAACCTGCTCCCACAGCAGAATCGCTCATGCGGGCACGCTACAGTGCGTTCGTCGTCGGCGATGCGGATTACTTGCTGCGCACCTGGGCTTCGAGCACACGACCGGCATCGTTGGAGCTTCCACCAGGTGGCGAACCATATATTGCGCTGCGAGTTCTCCACTCCGAACAAGGTGGCCCAACGGATACCTACGGAGAGGTCCGCTTCGAGGCCCTTCACCCGAGTGGCACCCAGCGAGAACATTCCCGTTTCATTCGCGAGGGCGGCGCATGGGTGTACCTCAACGGCACTGCCTTCTAACAGCTGGTTTCATAGTTGAAGTAACTGTGCGCTAAACTATCGGAGCTGTTCCGGTATTCGCCGGATGAAGGCAACGGGCTGTGGCGCAGTTTGGTAGCGCACCACACTGGGGGTGTGGGGGTCGCAGGTTCAAATCCTGTCAGTCCGACAACTATCAACAAAAACCCCGCTTGACCAGGCGAAACTCCTGATTGAGCGGGGTTTTAGTTTTCGTAAGCTACTCAGTTGCGGCGCGTTCTACCGGTACCAACCCACTCGCCGCGCGCTTCCCCAACTCAACATAAAGGGCTGCGTGGCGTTCACGCGCAGCGTAAGTTGACTCCTCAAGCTCACGCTTGACCTGCGCCGGTACGCCTGCAGCGAGTGAGAATTCAGGTATCAGTTGGCCTTCGAGCACCACTGCGCCACCGGCGATGATGCTCCCCTTGCCAATGCGAGCCCCGGACAGCACGGTCGCGTTCATGCCGATTAGGCACCCAGGTTCAATATGGCACCCGTGCACCATAGCAAGGTGGCCAATGGTCACGTCGGCTTCGAGAATGGTCTTCCCGTTCTCATCAACGTGCAGCACTGATCCATCTTGCACGTTGACCCTTTCACCGATTCGAATCGCGCCAACATCACCACGAATCACCACTCCGGGCCAAATATTGGTATCCTCGGCAATTTCGACATCACCGATAATCGTGGCTTCATCGGACACGAATGCGGACGGATGAATCTTCGGGGTTTTACCTTCAAATGAGTAGATCATGTCGCCATTATGCCGAAACCCTATTGGCCCTGCAGCGGAATCTATCGCATCAGCACCAACGCTTGTGGGATCACCCGGATAGTGGCTGCTTCGATCGACCCGATAGTGTCGCCATCAACTTCGAATACTTCGGGAGCGGCGAAAGCAACGCTTATCGTGTGTCCTTTGAAATAGTCCATCTGCGGAGCTGGGATACCCTGCCACCCGCCACCGAGGAGTGCACGCAGAGTGTTAAACACGATGCGTAGGCCAATAAGCAACCATCCGATAAGTCCACGCGGAGACATCGCCACGACATCAATTTCGCCATCGTCGGGGAGCGCATCGGGGAACAGCGGGATTTTATTCACCAAGTCACCGCAGTTGCCAAAAATCATGGTGTGCAAGCGACGCCTGTTCGAGGGATGGTCGTCGACGGTTACGGTAGCCTCCACACTGTTACCACCGCCCAGCGATCGTGCGATCCCGCCGATGTATGCCAGCGGACCTATGCGTCGCTTTAATTCCTCCCTGGTACGTTCAACCATCTGCGCATCAAGGCCCACTCCAGCCATGACTGTGAACCCATAAGTCTCCTGCGAGCCGTCGCGCCGAGTCACTGTGGCTTCGCAAAGGTCCACAGCGTGCTCTTCTCCAGTAAACGCACGGCGTATCGCGCTCTCAGGATCCAATGGCAAGCCAAGGTTTCGCGCAAGTAGATTACCGGTACCAACTGGGATAATCCCCATCTTGATGCCAGTGTCTGCTAAGACGTGAGCGATGCGGCGGACAGTACCGTCACCTCCCGCGACGAGTACCACGTCCACGTCCTCGGTGAGTGCAGTCGCGAAGCCAGCAAGTGCCGTGTCCTCTTTTGTCGTGGGTACCCAGCAAATTTCGCGGCGAGGGTCAGCGTAGAGTTCGACAAAGCGCTCCAAAACCGCAGCGCGAATCTTCGTCGGGTTATACACCACCACAGCGGTGCGATGAAACAACTTTTCCGAAGTCACTTTTGCACCCCTATTCCGAAGAATTCCAGTACTGCTTCACTGGCAAAACCGATCGGCAAATTCGATGCCGGCGAAGTACCAGGCCCAAGCCATTCGTGCTTGCCGCCATCCACTTTGTAATGCACAAGCCCCGCATCACAGCCGACCCATTCAGCTTTTGCTACACCTGGCAGTGCTTCTGACCACTCTGGTTTCGGCGCCTCCTCGTCAGTGGCTTTGCAGTGGTTGCGTCGAGCTTCTCGCTCAACGTCTTGATAGGCACCAGCGTAGTGCGTCTTGTGCCGGGTTCCTCCGCTGTAGTCAATGACGCTGTCAGCGGTCCCGTGAATGTCGATGCGTTTGACGGGGATCGCCGAGCATCCCTCAAGCACCGCGTCATAGACGGCGGCTGACACAGTCGCCACTGCGGTGTAATCCTGTGGTCGCTGGCAGCTCAGGAACTCCGCGAACCCTCCACCATTTGAAAAGCCTGCGGCGAATGTACGAGCAGGTTGGGTGTGAAACTCTTGTTGTAGCTGCGCCCGCACGGCGTCAGCGAATGCCAGGTCCTGACGTGCGTTCGTATTTGCATACGGTGCTGGCGCCCACGCCTTGTTCACACCTTGCAAGTACGCCACAACCGCGTCCGCGTTGTTAAAGCCCGTCGTACGCTGCATCGACGCAGCGGTGCTCGTGTAACCGTGGAATACGAGTATGAGCGGCAAACCTTCTCGCTGCTGTGCGCCCTTTGGTAGCGAGAGTATGTACTCGCGCTGCAGTCCCCCAGCCGGGATCGTCCGTGACTCGACTGATGCAGAGCTCCACGGTTCGACTTCCGCAACCGTGTCAGGCCGACTACCGTTTTCCACTGTACGCAGGGGATTCGGCAGCGCATCGGTTGCCTCCGGCTCCTCGTTGTCTCCACTACAGCCAGCCATGACTGCGCAGCCAAGCAGCACAGCGAGCAGCACCGTACGCACCGACCAGCGCCGGTTCATCGTGTTGGAAATGTTCACTCGCGGATTCTCCTGACAGTCACAGGTTGTTAGGTTAGTTGATTATGAAGCCAAGCGGAAAGCACCAACCACTGTTTCACAGCAGTGAGCACCGGCTGAATTCGTCACGCGCGTTCACAGTCGGCGCAGACACTTATGATGCGGTCAGACCGTCATATCCGGACTCAGTAGTTGAGCTACTTGCCGGTCGCGGAGTCGTCCGCACTGTCTTAGATGTTGGTTCCGGTACCGGAATTTTTGCTGCACAACTGCACGCCGCCGGGCACCGAGTTGCTTGCTGTGAACCTTCACCAGACATGGCGAATACACTGCGCGCCCGACACCCAGAGCTTCCAGTATGGCGCGCAACCGCCGAGTGCACCGCATCAGCACCCAAGCTTTTCGACGCCATCACCTTCGCCCAAGCGTGGCACTGGGTCGACCCACACCTCGCTAGCGCAGAAGCTGCCCGAATCAGCAAAGATGACGGCGAACTTCTCTTATGCTGGAACACCCTCGAGGTGGAGCATCCGTGGGTACTACGTCTGGCAAAGATTATGCACTCTGGCGATGTGCTTACCAAAGGCTTCTACCCCACTGTCTTCGAGCCTTGGCACCTCAAGCGGGAACTACGAACAACGTGGATTCAACCGATCCGGACGGATCAGCTATTCACGCTCATGGCGACCCGTTCCTATTGGCTTCGCGCAAACCAGCGCACTCGGGACAAAATGACGAACAACCTCACCTGGTACCTGCATGAGCGCCTCGGATTCGATCCTGGCCAACTTATACCACTGCCGTACAGGACCGACGCGTTCCTGTACGGCCGTAGATAATGCTACTTGCGACGCCGCGGGTTACGTTCACGCACACGGACTGCGATCCGAATCGGCGTGCCGTGGTAGCCGAACTGCTCACGGAACTTTCGCTCCAAGTAGCGGCGGTAGCTGCCGTCTAGGAACCCCGTGGTAAACAGGACGATTGTCGGTGGGCGCGTGCCAACCATGGTGGCAAACAAGACCTTCGGCAACCGGTTGTTCTTCATCGGCGGTGGGTTTGCGGCAATCGCATCGCGCAGCCAGTTGTTCAGCTGTCCCGTGGTGATTCGACGATCCCAGTTCTCAAGTGCTTCCTCCATCGCCGGCTCAAGGCGGTGCAGCCCGCGCCCAGTGTCTGCCGAGATATTGAGTTTCGTCACCCACGGGAGGTGCCCGACCATCTCATCAAACTCGCGGTCGAAGTAGTAACGACGGTCCTCATCCATCAAGTCCCACTTGTTGAAGCAAATGACCATCGCCTTGCCTGCTTCAAGCACCATGGAGATCACTCGCTGGTCCTGCTCAGAAATCTCCTGGGAGGCGTCGATAAGCACGACGCACACCTCCGCTGCCTCGATGGTGCCTCGGGTACGAAGGCTGGCGTAGTACTCGTGCCCCTGCGCATTCTTGACTTTCTTCCGCAGCCCGGCAGTATCGATGAACTTCCACAGTTTGCCGTCGAGCTGGATCAGTTCATCAACAGGGTCAACAGTGGTACCTGCAACGTTGTCGACTACGGCGCGCTTCGATTTGGAAAGCTTGTTCAGCAAACTCGACTTGCCCACATTTGGGCGTCCAACCAGCGCAACTGCGCGTGGGCCATCTGTGATAGAGTCCTTCGCGCGCGGCTCATCCGGAAACAGTCGCAGAATCTCGTCGAGTACATCCGCGCCGCCGCGACCGTGCAATGCTGAGACTGGCCACGGGTCCCCGAGGCCGAGCGCGTACAGCTCAGCAACGTCGCCCCATTGCGATTCGGACTCAAACTTGTTCGCGACCAAAATGACTGGAACTTCGGAACGCTGCAGATTGCGAGCCATCGCCTCATCTGACATCGTGATGCCGGTGTGGGAATCGACCACAAAAACGATGACGTCTGCAGTTTCCATAGCAGCTTCCGACTGGTGCGCGATAGCCGCGTTGATGCCTTTCGCGTCCGGGTCCCAGCCACCAGTGTCTTGCACCCAGAAACGTCGCCCTCCCCAGTCAGTAATGTAACTGATCCGGTCGCGAGTCACACCAGGGTGGTCTTCGACCACGGCTTCACGACGCCCAATAAATCGATTTACCAGTGTGGACTTGCCCACGTTTGGGCGTCCAACGATGGCCACCGTCGGTAGGGCCTCTTCGATGTAGTCAGGATTGAAGATGCCGAACGCTTCCTCAACGGCTGCCCACTCTTCCTCGGTGTACTCCTCAGCGGAGTTGAGATCTCCGAAGTCCGCCTCACCGAAATCCGCATCGTTGAAGTCAGCTTCATTGAAATCCTGTGGAAAGGAATCTCCTGTGGTCATTTGCTGCTCCTTTCAATCACGTCGACGAGGGCCGCCAGCACCTGTTCAGGAGCCATCTCAGAGGTGTCTACGATCAATGCGTCATCAGCTGGCTTCAGTGGGCTGGTCTCACGGGAGGAGTCAAGGGCATCACGACGTTCCACGTCTGCTAGCACCTTTTCAAACTCTACTTTGCGGCCTGCTGCTGTGTCCTGGTCGAACCGGCGCTGTGCACGCACCTGGGCTGACGCCGTCATGTACACCTTGGCCGGTGCATCTGGCAAAACTACGGTGCCAATGTCCCTGCCCTCAACGATGGCGCGATGCGCCTCAGAGGCGAGGCGACGCTGCAGGGCCACCAAATTTTCACGGACCTCTGGGATCGCGGCAACAGCAGAAACTGCACTGGTTACTTCCGCCCCTCGGATCACGTTGGAGACGTCCCGGCCGCCCAAAATAACAGCCTTGTCATCGGGGTCGTCGGAAACCTCCATCGGCAGATCAGCAGTAGCAGCGATGACTGCACTAGTGTCTTCCGGATTCACGCCGGCGTCCAACACCGCCAACGTCGCAACTCGATACATCGCGCCCGTGTCGATGTACTTTGCGTCAAGCTTCTTGGCTAACGCTCGGCACATTGTCGACTTGCCAGTACCCGACGGCCCATCCACTGCGAGCAGCAGACCATTATCTGGCTGGTTACTCAACATCGTTTCCTCCATTTACATCCCCACCGCCTTGAACAGTGATGCCAACTCAGATGAGTTAAGTGCGCGCATCGATCCTGGCTTCATATCGCCGAGCTGCACCGTGTGCACTTTCGTTCGCACCAGACGCTGTACCGGGTAACCAGCTGCTTTCAGCATCCGACGGACAATGTGCTTGCGGCCTTCGTGTAGTTCGACGCGAACAATCGACTGACCATTGTGCACATCGACGATCTGCACGTAGTCTGCCTTCGCCACACCATCATCGAGCTCAATACCGTCGCGCAACTGCTTAGCATCAGCGGATTTAAACTCGCCGAGTACCGTGGCCAAGTACGTTTTTCGAACTTCGTAGCGCGGGTGCATGAGGCGGTTTGCAAGCTCGCCGTCGTTGGTAAGCAGCAAGAGCCCTTCAGTGTCGGCGTCGAGACGCCCGACATGGAACAGACGCTGACCTGCAGCGACTCTCTCAGCAACGAAGTCACCAACAGAGGCGCGATCATGCTCATCTTGCATGGTTGTGTGTACTCCGCGCGGCTTATTAAACGCGAAATACTCCAAGTCCTCGTTTACATTGATGCGTGCACCGTCAACTCGAATCACGTCGACGTTCGGATTCACACGGGTGCCCTGGACGGTAACGATCTTCCCGTTGACCTCAACGCGCCCCTGATCAATCATAATCTCAGAGTGCCGTCGCGACGCGACGCCTGCTTGTGCGAGCACTTTTTGCAGACGGATCCCGTCGGTGTTCTTCTTGCGCTGCTTTGTTTCTTCGTCGTCCCACCAGTTGTCATCGAGTGGGTTCGGAGCCTCATTGGCAGCCTTGGCGCGCTTTTCACGCTTGACATGTTGTTTACGTGCCGGTTTCGCATACGAAGGATAGAACGGCTCGTTCTTTCCTTGTTCCGGTATGCCATCTCGGCGAGCGGGAGGATTCATCTTGAGTCCTTTTCTCTTTGCGAGTTATACAGTTCTTCGAACGACCGCAAGTGTAGCAGCCTTTACCATGCTTCCTCGATATCGTCGATCTCAGGCAACAATGGCGCCAGGTTCGGCAGTCGCTCAAGTGAATCTATGCCCAGCAACTCAAGAAAGAGCTCGGTAGTGACGTAGCGGTGCGCGCCGGTCGACTCGTCTGGATCAACCTCGGCAATGAGCCCTCGCAGCGTCAGCGTTTTCATCACACCATCAACGTTGACGCCGCGTACTCCGGAAACCTGCGTGCGTGTCACCGGCTGGCGATATGCAACCACCGCAAGTGTCTCCATTGCCGCGCGGCTCAGCTTCGTCTGTGCACCATCAAGCAGAAATGCCTCCACGGCGTCTGCGTATTCTGGTCGCGTGTACAGTCGCCACCCCTCAGCTGTCCGCCGAACGTCGATCCCGCTGCCGCGCAGTTCGCATTCCTCGGACCAGTCCTCGAGCTGCTTCTCGACGTCTCCCAGCTCCGCCCCCAGTGCCGACGCTAATGCATCTACCGTGACTGGATTGTCCGCGACCAGCAAAATCGATTCGATACGTGCGCGAAGCTGCGAAACCATTTGGGGAGCATTCATGGTCTGGCATTCTATCGCTATTCCCAGTTGCTTGACGCAACCACAGCAGGATCAACGTTGATTCCTGTCCAGGAAACCTCCAGGCTACCGAGGGCTTCTGGCTGCTCGGTCTCCACCGCGCGAGCCTTGTACAACTCCAACAACGCCAAGAAGCGCCCCACGAGTTCCATGGAGGAACTACAGTCCTTCGTGAGCACCTCAAATGCGACCCACTGCTCCGCACCAAGGAGATGCAGCGCGCTCAGCAGCTTCCCGGCCTGCTCGGGCACCGAAACGCTGACCGCGTGCAAGTGGTCCGTCCGCACTTCCTCCGGTGGGCGGGGCCGAAACACAGCAGCGGCCAACTCCGCAAAGGAATCAAGCGTGTGCCCCAGCTGCACAGGTGGAAGCAACGCAGCGAATCGGTCTTCGATTGAGACCGCACGCGGGTACCTCCGCTTCGCGTTGCGTTGCCAGGCCACGAACTCGTCAGCGACCTGCTGATACGCACGGTACTGGAGGAGACGCGCAAAGAGCAGGTCCCGAGCCTCCAGGAGCTCAAGATCTTCAATCTCTGTGTCTCCGTCGCGCGGAAGTAACCGCGCAGTCTTCAAATCCAGCAGTGTGGAAGCCACAAGAAGAAATTCAGTGACTTCGTCAAGTTGCGCTGCTGCACCCAGCGCACGCGTGTATGCAATAAACTCGTCGGTCACCTCGGCTAGTGCAACTTCGGTCACGTCCAGCTTCTTGGAGTGGATGAGGTGCAGGAGCAGATCAAACGGCCCCTCAAAGTTCTGGAGGGCCAACGTAAAACCGGTGATCTCGGGCTGGACTCCCTCGGTGGCGTCCTCAGACACGGTGCAACAAACTACTTATCAATGCGCTCGAGCAGCTCAAGCGCCAACTGCCGGTACTGCTCTGCGCCTTGGGAGTGCGGCGCCCAAGTAATGATCGGTTCACCGGCAACCGAGGTCTCCGGGAATCGAACCGTTCGGGTAATCACCGTGTCAAAAACTCGCTCGCCGAATACCTCAACGACTCGATCCATCACTTCTCGCGCGTGTGTAGTGCGGCGGTCGAACATCGTGACCAGGATGCCTACGATGTCAAGATCGAAATTGATGCGGTCTCGCACCTTTTCCACTGTGTCAGTCAACAACGCAAGACCACGGAGCGAAAAGTACTCGCACTCCATCGGAATCATCACGCCCGCCGAGCACGCCAGCGCATTGACGGTCAACAGGCCGAGCGAAGGGCCACAGTCGATGATGATGATGTCGTATTCATTTCGTACAGGGCGGAGCGCACGGGCCAATGTGTGTTCACGACCGACTTCATTGACCAGCTGAATCTCCGCAGCAGAAAGGTCAATGTTCGCGGGGACAAGGTCCAGCCCCGGCATATTCGAGTGCCGAATGGCCGCGTGGATCGACGCAGTGTTGTCAAAAAGCAAGTCATACACGGTGACTTGCTCTTCATCATGGGACACTCCAAGACCGGCTGAGAGCGCACCCTGCGGGTCGAGGTCAACAAGCAGCACCTTGCGCCCTTGCTCTGCGAGACATGCACCCAGGTTGATTGTCGACGTCGTTTTGCCGACGCCACCCTTCTGATTCACCATCGATAGGATGGTCGCCGGGCCGTGGTGCTCGAGCGGTTCAGGCTGAGGGAACTCGCGGAATGGACGTCCCGTGAGAAACTTCTTTTCTTCAGCAGCGTCAAACAATGCGTTGCCTGCCATTGTCATCCCTTCCGTCCAATGCGCGTCACGTGTAAGCCCTTGACGCAATCATCTTACAATGCCATACCTAGTTATGTGCCTGTCGCCTCTTTCGAATCAGGAACACGATGAGCAGCAAGGCCACCAGTGCCGCAATTCCTGCGATGCCCAGGGCAAGAAGGCCGTCATTCGCCCTCGATTCGTCAAGTGTTTCCGCTTGACTGTCGTCTCCCTGGGTATTTCCATCCTTTGGTGCAGCAGTCGGAGCGTTCTTTGACGTTATCACCGCGATGAACTCCGCCGCCGATCCATCCCGGACAACCTCCATGATGAAGGGGTTATCCGGCGTCTGTCCCTCCGGGTACGTTAATGTCAGCGTGCGCGACGCTACGTCCACGTCACGCTTCACGCCTTCAATGATATTGCCGTCCACGTCTACATAACGAAGTGTGGCGCCTTCCCTATCGGTCTTAGCGTACTTCATCAGCTGTCCGGCCTTACTCAGAGGCACCTTCACCACAATGCTGTTGTCCTCGATGACGCCCTCGAACTCCAAGCGCTTCGCGTTCGTGGTATCCACCTCCTTGGCTGGGACACGGTGGGCCTGTGGCGCAGCGGGCGCGTCGTGCACACGTTGATCTGAGTCTGAACCAGTCTCGGATCCGTGTCCTTCCCTGTTTGAGTCATCAACGCTATCGCCATGTGGCTTGCCAGCACCATCATCGTTTCCAGGCTCCGCAGCGCTCTCAGGTGGAGCATCAACGGTCTCACCACTGCCCACTGCGACGAGATTCACGGTCGCCGAGTATCCCCCAGCGGAGACCGGAACGCTCACCGTTGCACCTGGAGTATCAGGAGCAGTCACGGACACAGAAGTGCCAGATGATACAACGGTCCAGCCACCCGAACTGTAATTGAGATTCAGCGGAACACCGGTGTCGACAGTCGTAGTCTGCCCGGCCTGCACGTGGATCTCGGAGGGGATGGCCTGCTGGATCGCGGCAGGATCAAGCCCCTCCGGCAACTGCGCATACGCGTTCATATCAGCTCCCGAGGTGCTCAGCCCGAGAGCGCATGTAGCAGCAGCGACAGTTGCGAGAACGTGGGGTCGTCGAAAAGCCATGTGGCAAGAATCCTTCCGGTCGTGCATCAGAACATGTCAACCCTACATACCTATGCACGAGGGTGCGTAGCGTGCCAGACTTCCCGAAGGCTTTCCGCAGTAACGTGTGTGTAAATTTGGGTAGTCGTCACAGATGCGTGCCCAAGCAGTTCTTGCACTACTCGTACATCGGCGCCGCCGTCGAGCATGTGTGTTGCAAAAGAATGCCGCAACGTGTGAGGAGAAACATGCTTGGTGATCCCGGCTCGCTCAGCGGCCCGTCTGATGACCGTCCAAGCACTTTGCCGAGACAAGCTGCCGCCGCGTGCGTTCAGAAATAGCGAATGAGAGCGCCCTTTGGCCAGCGCTGGGCGTCCGCGCACCAGATATTTTTCGACGGCCTCCTTCGCCATCGACCCCACCGGCACGATGCGCTGCTTATTGCCCTTGCCTGTCAGTGTCAGTACCGCGTGCTGTTCGCCTTCGAGCGCCATGAAGTCATCGACGTAGAGCGCCAGTACTTCCGACACACGCGCCCCCGTGGCGTAGAGCAACTCCAGTAACGCTTTGTCTCGTAACCCAATCGGCTCCTCCGTGGGGCACGAGTCCAGCATCTTGCCGACCTCTTCGATACTTAGCGTATCGGGCAGCTTCTTACCAGGCGAAGGTGGAGCTACTTGGGCTGATTCATCACCTGCAAGTACGCCCTCAAGCACCCCAAACTTGTGTAGTCCGCGGGCAACCACAAGTGCGCGCGCAGCCGAAGATGCCGCCAACGGCGCAGCCCCATCAACTCCACGCCGTAGGTCCGCCAGGTACGCCTCGATGTCTGCAGCGGTCACCTCAGACAAGTTGGCTTTGCCGTTGGCATGCAGCCACGAGGCATACCGTCTAAGATCCCGACGATAGTTGCTCAATGTGTTTGCTGAAAGACCTCGTTCAACTGCAAGGTGCTCGAGCCAACGCCTAACAAGCTCATTGACGTCCAACTAGATCCTCTTCATATCGGGCGTGACGCCTTGCGCTATGCGTCGCTCTGCTAGCGATCTTGGCCGCAGGTCAAAGGGCTCGGTTACATCACGCGGCTCTACCTCGCCTTCTAGCACTCGCGCCGCTGCCATCACTCCGGCAATCGCAATCGAGTTCACGATGTCACCGCGAAACACCATCGATTGTGCCTCTTCAATTGGCACCCATTCCAGCACCATATCGGCTTCTTCGAACTCGGCTTCACCACGAGGGGCCTCACGGAGATCCGAAGCCAGGTACACACGCACCGCTTCTTCTGCGAAACCCGGGGACGTCACCAGATCCAGCAACAATGCCCACTTCTCAGCAGCCAAACCAGCTTCCTCGGCCAACTCACGCTGGGCGCACACAAGCGCGTCTTCCTCGCTGACGTCGAGAAGTCCAGCAGGAAGTTCCCACAACCGGCGCCGAACGCTGTGCCGGTACTGGCGGACCATCGCAATCCTTCGTTTGGAATCGACGGCCACCACTGCAACCGCACCGAAGTGCTCTACGATCTCGCGTGCCGCGGAAGCGCCCCCCGGCATCGAAACAATATCTTTGCGCACCGCGATAATCGGTGCATCCAGCAGCAGCTCCGACTGTTGAACTTCAAACTCGTGCATCATTCGACCGCCAATTCTTCCGCAAGCGAAAGCACCGCCGACACCCTGCCTGCTTCCGTATCAACAAACCCACCGTCTTCATCTGGCGCCGCATACACTGCCGCAGCTAAGTCATTGAGCTCCGCGGTCATGTCTGTCAACAGTTGTGTCCCGAAAGAACGCTCCCCGCCGGTATCACCGGCGCCGATCACAACAATCGCATCAGCAGGCGCTGAAACATCTGTGTCGTCTATAAAACCGCCTCCATGCAGCGCCTCTATAACGAAAGAACGATCAGATTCCGGAGCCACCGGTTCACCAGTCGCTGAATCCTTGAGCAGAACGCTCCCCAGCGACTGGCCAGCATGTGTGCCAGGCGCGCGTCGATCAACGGAAAGCTGCGCTCCTGCCGGCAGGGTGTTCGCGATGATCGTACTCAATGCATCAGCCGACTCCTGCTGGGTAAACTTCTCGCCCAACGTAATCTGGCCCGCTTCTGATGCCCCTGCGGTGCGAAGCAGCCACGTTACAGCATCGACATCTTCTGCTGACGCATCGTGCGTGCGAAGCACCATCACTGACTTACCATCCAGCGTGTTCGCAACAAGCTCGGCCGAATGCTGAGCTATCACTGCATCGGAAAACTCAAATTTTGTCCCCTGCGAGGCGTCAGCCGACTGTTGCGACTCGCCTAACTGCGACGACGTTGAAAAATCAAGCGTGCCCATTGCTGGCGCAATCACCAGCATTCCTGCTGCGACACCAAGTGCAATGCCCCAGCCCAGACCTGCTGCAACATAACCTGCCGAACTACTTCCTGAAGACATCAAAACCACCTACTCCCTATTAGCTCCACAGACTCTGCAGCTGTGTAACAATCGTGTTCCACGTATCCGCCAGGTTCGTGCTAAACGGCCCACTCCCGCCAAGCCCGACGATGAGTACAATCGTCGCCGCAGCAACAAGCAATCCCAAAATTGCCCATGCCCAGGCGACTCCCCGACCAGTCGTCAGATTGTACAAATCAGCTATCACTGTGGAATCCACCAGTTTTTGACCCGCTTTCAAACGAGTGAGCAGTGCTGCCGGCGAGCTTTCATCTGATTCGGTAAAGATACGGTCCAGGTTCACGGGCTGCTCAACCATCACGATCATTTCTGCATCGTGGAACACGCTCAGTAACACCGCCAGGTCTGTTGCAGATTCGGTCGCGGCGGGAAACGTCATCGCACCTACTCCAAGATCCTGGATGCGCTCCAGACCAGGCGCGTAGCCGTCGGGGTCCGCTGGCAAAATCACCCGCGCGTCGCTTCGCAAGTTTTCTTCAGCCACGTCGCCCGGGTCGCCCACGATAAAGTCGGGCGCGTACCCCATCTCCGCCAAGGTATTCGTCGCCTTGCCTACGCCAATCAGCACAGGTGTGAACTCACGGATGAAATTGCGCAACGATTCGATACGCTCTCGGAGATCTGGGCACGGGCTCGCGATAATAACTTTTCGGTCCGCAATCACGTCACCTAACTCAGGCGCGCCAACACCATCGATAAGCAGCGGCGATTCGGAGTGTATAAATTCGATCGTGTTTCCGAAGTACGCCTCCATGTGATCTACGAGGTGACGCTGTGCTTCAATAAACGTCGCGTCAACATCAGCGCGCACCACTGGTGAAGCAGAACCGACTTCCTTGCGCCCAACCTTGATCTCACCCGAAACCGTTACGGATGTCTTCTTGCCATCGCGTATCGACGCCCGCATCTCCGCACCGGCAGCTTCAAACAGTGGAATGCCGGCGTCGAGAAGCAAGTGCGGGCCGTAATTAGGCACAGCCCCAGTGCTAAATCGTGCAATATTGACAACCGCCGCCGGTGCCGCGTTGATCAACATCTCAGCTTCCCTACGGCTGATATCTGGAGCATCAACGAAGGCAATATCCCCAGAACGAAGACGGCCGCGCCCCTTGCCTTGCGGCGTGCAATCACGCAGCGGTCCCTGCAACGGCGCGCTAGTCGATTCAGAAGTTGCAGAAGTTTCAGTCATATGTTGAATTCTGCCTGCATCGCACGCCAAGTACTGCTAGGCGCGCGGGCTATCGACGAAACTCTTTTGTTTCGCGCTGTGCCTGCTCCAGTAGCTCCGCCGCGTGCGCCTTTCCTGTTTCCGAGTTCGCCATCCCAGCCATCATGCGAGCTAGTTCCTCCACGCGCTCGGCATCGTCAAGCACAAGCACTCCTGATGTCACGGTTTCATCGCCAACGTTCTTCGCAACGTGTAAGTGTCTGTCCGCGTAAGCCGCAACCTGTGGCAGGTGCGTCACCACAATTACCTGATTGTTTACTGCGAGCCGTGCAAGGCGACGCCCTATCTCCACCGCGGCCTGACCACCGACACCAGCATCAACCTCATCAAAGACGAATGTCGCACCGTGCGTTGACCCGGCAAGGATCACTTCAATCGCGAGCATGACGCGTGAAAGCTCACCTCCTGACGCGCTGGTTGCCAATGGCTTTGGCTCTGACGCAGCGTTAGGCGACAGACAAATCTCGACAGCATCAGCGCCATCACAGCCGTAGTCTGCCCCCTCAACGCAGACGCTCAGCACAGCCTTAGGCATCGCCAGCCCATGCAACTCCTGTGTCACCGCCTCAGAGAACCGTCGTGCAGCATCGCGACGAATGCCCGTCAACTCCTCAGCGTGCTGCTTCATCTCGGTCGCAGCGTCATCAACCCGCAGTTGAAGCTCCGCGAGGGCCTCATCCGACGTATCAATTGACGCCAACCGTTGCTGCGCCTCGTCCCTCCAACGCAGCACACCATCAATGTCCGACGCGTACTTTCGTGTCAGCACTTTTAACGACTGTTGCCTCTGAAGCATGTTCTCGAGCGCATGCGGATCCGCATCCAACGAAAACAAATACGTTCCAAGTTCCGAAGAAACATCCGAAAGCACAGTGGCGGCTTCTTCTAGTCGACGCCCCAGCTCCTGCAGCTGCGTATCAGTGGATGCACCAAGTGCACTCGCAGCCTGCCCTACCAAATCTGAAGCGGCGGACGCCTCGTCATACTCACCAACCGCCTCAGCGCCATCGATTGCAACCATCGCCTCTTGAACCGCGGAGCGCAATCCATCAACATCTTGCAGGCGCTGAATCGCAGAGACGAGCTCAGCGTCTTCACCTGGCTCGGGTGCGACCTCGTCGATCTCGTTGACAGCAAACAGGAGACGGTCCTGTTCCATCGCTAATTCTCGACGCCGCTTTGTCCGCTCCTCTAAATCTCTCTTCGCAACGCGCCAGCGCTTCCACGCTTCCTGATACGCACGGAGAACCTTTGAAGCAGCAGGATCGAAGCGGTCCAACGCATGTAGTTGCTGTTCTGGCGACATCAAACGTAGCTGATCGTTCTGGCCATGAATCGTAAGCAGGTGCGAGGAGACTTCGTTGAGTGTCGCAGCCGGTACCGCTCGGCCACCAAAGTGCGCCTTCGACCTGCCTGTCGCTTTTACGGAACGGACTACGACGTACTCACCATTTTCATCGAGGACCGCACCAGCGTTCTCCGCGATCTTCGCAATAGCCTCGCGACTGTCCTCGTGGATTCCTGTTACCGCAAACGCGCCCTCCACCACCGCTTCCGGCGCTCCCGTCCGAACACGAGAAGCATCAGCTCGACCACCAGTCAACAGCCGCAAACCCGTGACCACCATCGTCTTACCGGCGCCAGTTTCACCCGTAAGGACTGTCAAACCTTCCGAGAGCTCCGCGCTAGCGTGAGGGATCACACCAAGGTTCCTGATAGCAATTTCCGACAGCACGCCGATCTACCTCTCTTTGTCTGGGCCACGCCACCCAGATACCGGAAGCTGAAACTTCTCCACCAGGCGGTCGGTAAACGGACGCTCATCAAGCCGAACCCAGCGCACCGGGCGGCGACCACGCGTCACTTCGACCCGTGCACCTGGCGGCATCATAATCCTACGAACCCCATCCATCACGACAACAGCGGAGCTGGTCGTCGAAAAGGACTCAACCGCTACCGTCGACAACGGTGAAACAACCATTGGCTTCGCGAAGAGGGCATGCGCATTATTCGGAACCACCAAGATGGCATCGAGCTCAGGCCACATCACCGGACCACCAGCCGAAAAAGCATACGCGGTTGATCCAGTAGGCGTAGATACCAGCACACCATCACAACCGAACGAAGACACGGGCCTGTAATCAATCTCTAGAAACGCATCAAGCACTCTTGTACGATCCGAGTTCTCAATGCTGCATTCATTCAGCGCCCAACTTTCGCCAAGCACTTCACCCGTCGCATCCAAAACCCGCACGTCAAGTGTCATGCGGTCTTCAACCCGATATGAGCGCGCTATCACCGAGGACAGCACATCTTCCAGGCTTTCCGCTTCGGACTCTGCCAAGAATCCCACATGGCCGAGATTCACCCCGAGCACTGGAATGTCCTGAAGGTGCGCAAAGTTTGCTGCGCGTAAAAACGTTCCATCGCCTCCAAGCACAAATACAAGCTCGCAGCCTCGGCCAGCCTCGGCCCCTGGGCTTACGTGCTCCAGCTTCTGCAATACTGGATCCTCTTCAGCGGGACTTGATTCCCCCGCAGAAAGCAACTGCACCTCAATGCCAGCCTGCTGCAGCATCCGGGCAGAATTCGCCGCAGCCTCAATATTGTCGGGCCTGTAAAAATGGGGCACCAACAAAATGCGTCGCCGATTATCTACAGACATATCTACGCTGGCCCTTCCTGCACCGCCTGTGCTGCCATCTCTTCGACGGCCTCGACAGATTGTTCCTGCGCATTTGCTGTCTTACGCAGCCACAGAAAGTATTCTACGTTACCACTCGGACCTGGCAACGGAGATGCAACCATTGATTTCACCTCAAGCCCCAGCGACTGTGCGAACAATGCGACATCTACCACTGCTTCTCGACGCAGCTCTGCCGAACGAACGACACCCCCGTGACCAACGCGGTCTTTACCAACCTCAAACTGTGGTTTCACCATCGGCAGGAGGTCCGCCTCGTCCTCAAGCGCTGCTACCAGCGCAGGAAGCACAAGCTTCAAAGAGATAAACGATAAATCACCCACCATGCAATTGGCCGACTCGCTCAGCATGTCGGCAGTCAACGACCGTATATTCACACGGTCCATCACCGTCACACGCGGATCGTTTTGCAGCCGCCAAAGTAATTGCCCGTAACCGACATCTACCGCAAAGACCCGGCGGACACCTCTTCGTAGCAAAACGTCAGTGAATCCCCCCGTTGACGCTCCCGCGTCAATCACCGTCCTATCCTTGACCGTAAACCCAAGCTTTTCGAAGTGCTCTAGTGCCCCCAGAAGCTTGTGCGCGCCACGGGAAGCCCAGTCATCGGTGTTATCAACATCGACCTTGATGGAAACATCGGGTTCGACAACTGTAGCTGGCTTTTTTGCAGGAAACCCTCCGACCTCAACGCGTCCTTCAATAATCCATGTCCGGGCCTGCTCCCGTGAACGAGCGATCTTTCGTCGAACAAGTTCTGCGTCAAGGCGTCGCCGACCAGGTGCCACCCGTACTCCTCTCCTACGGCGATGCTCAGTCTTTTAGCGCTTCTGCTAAAACGTCATGAGCCTCAGCCAACTGTTCAAGTTCATCCCTTATCGTAGACGGCACCCGCGCCAGCACACTATCTACCTTCGAACGCAATTCTTCCGGTGAAATGCCGACTCGCCTTGGATCGTGGGGTTTCGGGGCGTGCCCTACCACCACGACTCCACAGCCTTCTGCGCCCACTGCGATACCGGCTCAACCACTCGTACTTCGGCCTCTGCAGACCACGCAACAGCCAGAGCCGTTCGCAAGGCCTCCGTAGGCGAAGAAGATGCAGCACCACCGTTAAGCAGGAGCGTATCTCCTTGCAGCTTCGCCACGAAACCGCCCTGTGCTCCCGGCCGCAAGCTCTCCGCATCTGCCAAGAGGCTACGCAAGTCATCACCAATATATGTCGGGCGCTCCACCGGCTTAGCCGCCAACAAAGCATAAGGACCAGACACACCTGTAAGTACCTGCAACGTATCCATCCCCGCACGATTTCCACCGGCAATATCGGTATCTAAACGGTCACCGACCGCCAACGCTCGCGTAGCACCCGACAGCTTCACAGCCTGATGGAACATAGCCGGTTCTGGCTTTCCGGCTGCCTCTGGGACAACGCCGGTTGCTGACGTCACCGCCGCCACCATCGAGCCGTTACCGACCATAAGCCCCCGCTCCATCGGCAAGGAAGTATCAAGGTTTGAAGCCAAGTAGACCGCCCCGTTGTGAATCGCCAACGCTGCTTCAGACAGCTCACGCCACCCAGTTTCCGGGCAGTGCCCTTGTAGCACCGCAACTGGTGCGTCGTCAGCACTAGAGACTACGCGATAACCGGCCCCAGAAACCAAGTCTTTGAACGACTGCGCACCAAGAACAAGGATGGGATCATCCTCTTTCAACAGGGGTCGCGCTAGCTCCAAAGCTGCCTCTGCTGAGGTAATAATCTCCTCACTCGAGCACTCTAGCCCAATATCACCAAGCATTTCGGCGACGAGGGCCGAAGGCCGGGATGCATTATTCGTGATGTAGAAAGGTGTCACACCACATTCGATGATGCTGGAAACCGCTTTGTCTAACGCGCGGCCGCCCTCCCAAACCGTGCCGTCTAAGTCAAAGAGCAACACGTCATATTGATGAGCAAGAGAACCCAAAGCCACTACTCCGTCTCTTCCAAACGCTGCTTCGCATCCGTCAACATCTCCGGATCCAACTCAATAACATGCTTGAACCAGTCAGCCGCTTCAGCCTTTCGGCCAGCAGCCAGCAATGCGTCGGCGTAGGCGTAAGACAAACGCATTGCAGAGACGTCCCGCTCATCCTTGTTCGGACGTACACGTTCCAACGTCGCAATCGCAGAATCAACCTGGCCCAGATCGCGACGCGCACCAGAAAGAACGATGGCAAGCTCAATACGTCCCTCACGATCGAGGTCTCGCGCCTCAGGACTCCGACCAAGCTCCAACGCCTTCTCGGGACGACCAAGTCCGCGTTCAGCATCAGCCATCACAGCCAAAAGCCCAGGGCCGCCACTCATGCGCCGGGCAGCTCGCAGCTCAGAAAGTGCCTCTTTCCACTCACCTGCGTGGTAAGCGATTACACCATTCGTTTCACGAACAACCCCAACACGTCCGGCACGATTCTTTGCTGCCCTAGCATGCCGCAAAGCAAGCGCCGGGTCGTCGTCGAGCAGATCTGCAGCCATAATCATGTGCTTCGCGACGCGAGTTGCGTTGTCATGTGACAACACCTTCAAATCTTGCAGCACGGACGGGTCGAGAACACTGATGTCAAGATCGGAAGGCAGGTCGGGTTCAGAAAGCTTTTGAGCCATCCTATCCTCGCGGTAGCCCTGCCGACGAGGCTGCGAGCGATTGTGACGATTGTTGAATTTGCGTTCTTCATCGCCGCCAGGACGAGCGTTTCTGCTCCTACCACGGCCGTCACCGCTGCGATCATTGCGACGATCCCTACTGTCGTCGCGCCGACCTTTCCGGCCCCCATTGCCTGGCCGCCCGTTCCGCCCCTTGGAGGAAGAAGAACCGTGGTTGCGACGTGGTCTCTCGTTAGAGCGATCGGACATGAAACACCTTTCTATTGGAACAAGTCATTATAAACAGGAATGTCCGAAAATAAGAACTTATTGTGCACCTGTTGAAACAAACTCCCAATCATCCGGTCAGTCAGAGTTGCACCTCTGAGTCTACAAACAAGGAGCGCTGGCGTCATCAGACATCGTAAAGACGGCCCTCGTTGTTTGTTGTGGGGGTACACAAAAAAGAGTGTGGTGGGTACCACCACCCCCACAACGGGAACAGTGACACCCACCACACGCAAGAAAATGAAGTTATAGGCCGGCGGTAACCTA
>NZ_KV789236.1:0-24078 GCF_001807505.1 Corynebacterium sp. HMSC08D02
GCTGACCTGGGTTGGTCGACGCAATGAGGTCGACCGGAACCCCCGATACCTCTATGCGACCAGAATTGTGCACGTCAAGGGCTTTGCTCGTCCCCCTGGCTATATGCGACCGCCCAACGCACAGGCGGCTGGTTCTAGTCCCACCCCCCGCACACAAACAATCGGACACCCTCTGCCCGGTATGCGCCTGCTCGCGCGCGCAAGCCGCACACTTGGCGAATACCTAGGCCGCGCCGGATGGCCGCCCTCGGACCGCGACGCTGCGGCTGGCGAGGGAGCGGACCAGGGTCAGACCGAGGAGAGCGCCCTTGCCTTGATCTGGTCGAACTCCTGCTGGGTAATCGCTCCCGAGTCGAGAAGGGCCTTCGCCGAGGCGATCTCATCGGTCGGGCTCGATCCGGCGGAGCCGCCGGCGACGGACTTGATGTACTCATCCTGCCGCTGCTGGAGCTCCTGGCGCGCCTCGACCGCGCGGTCGGTCATCCCCCGACCTCGAACAAGCAGGTACGCGAGCATTCCGATGAACGGCAGCGCGAGGATGAACACCACCCACAGCGCCTTCGCGAAGCCGCCGAGGTCCTTGCTGCGGAAGAGATCTCCGAAGATCCACCACAGGGACATCAACCATGCGAAGAAGATGAAGAACTCGAACATGGCGAGTAGGAATGAGCCGTTGTCGTCGAACATTTGCTGACTTCCTCCTGACTGGATGGACGCTGGCCGAGCGGTCCACGCGGACCCCAGCGCACGACGGTTAGGAACAAGGACGTGCCCGGGCCGTCGCCGAACCATGTTAGCAGCTTTTCCTCACCAAGCGTGGTAGCCGGGTTGCGACGCGCTGACCGGGTTGGGCTGGTGAAGACGGGCCTGGGACTCCACGATTCGTAGCGACCAAGCAACGGATCGAGAGGAGTCCCAGGTGAGTGTTGAGGCTACCGTCCTGTCCGCTGCGATGCTCGGCATCTCGGGGTTGGTGGTGCTTGCCGTCGGTGAGTACGGCGGTGAGCTGGAGCTGTTGGTGGAGACCTCCGAGTCGGTGACCGGGTGCCCGCGGTGCGGGGTGGTCGCGGTGGCCCACGGCCGGCGTGAGCATCTGGTGCGTGACATCCCCTCGGCGGGGCGGCCGGTGCTGCTGGTGTGGCGCAAGCGGCTGTGGCGGTGCGCCGAACCGGCGTGCCCGCAACGTACCCGGTCAGTACACCTAATAAAGCGACGTCAGTACGTTCGCTAATGCTCGAGCTGATCTTTCATCGCTCGTACCTCTTGGCTGCCAGCGTGGTCACTTATTCGCAACCGCCCACCGTGCGTTCTCTACACCCCTCACCGTTGCACTCATGTGAGACATTTGAACGCGCTGTGGCCTTATCCGTCCCCGCGGATTGCTCCTCGCCTGTCATTCCTGAAGGGTGTCAGGAAGTTTGTGTGTGAGGCTCTGATCTAGAAGGAGTTTCACCGATAATGACTACGGTGTCACCGAAGAAAACCATGACCCGGCGAGGGTCAACGAGATCAGCGAGAAGCTGATGGAAAATTCTGAAATCGCCAGCTTGATTAGCGAGCTGTCGAGCTCCGCTGATGATGCAAGCGAGCTGGTCAAAGGCCTGCTGCAAGCATCAATCAACGCTGGCCTTAAGGCGGAGATGGATGCGCACTTGGGCTACGGCCATTCCGACCGCAAAGCGAAATCCCAGGTCGAAACCGCACAGGAGAATAATCACCGTAACGGGTCGTACACCAAGACCGTCAATTCTGGCTACGGCGCAGTTGAGGTGACCGTGCCCAGGGATCGTGCCGGCACGTTTACTCCCCGGATGGTGCCCAAGGGTGCACGTCGGCTCACAGAGCTCGACGACATGATTATCTCGCTCTACGCCGGTGGGATGACCGTGCGCGATATCCAGCATCACCTCGCGACCACCCTTGGGGTGGATATGAGCCCGGATACGATCAGCACCATTACCGATGCGGTGTTAGACGAGGTCATGATCTGGCAAAACCGCCAGCTCGACGAGTTTTACCCGGTGATCTTCCTCGACGCGCTACGCGTGAAAATCCGTGACGGCCACCGCGTGGTCAACAAGGCTTGCTACATGGCGGTTGGTGTCGACATGGACGGCATCAAGCACATCCTGGGACTGTGGATCGCCGACAATGAAGGAGCCGCATTCTGGGCATCGGTGTGTGCGGATCTGGCTAACCGCGGTGTCCAAGACGTGTTCATTGTGTGCTGCGACGGGCTCAAAGGCTTGCCGGAAGCCGTGGAGGCAACCTGGCCGAATTCCATGGTACAGACCTGTATTGTGCACCTGATTCGGGCTGCGAACCGGTGGGTGTCCTACCAGGACCGCAAAGCAGTCTCCCGCGCGCTGCGTGAGGTCTACACAGCCGCTAACGAGGACACCGCACGTGCCAGCCTGGATGCTTTCGAGGCCAGTGAACTGGGCCGGAAATACCCCCAGTCGGTCAAAGTCTGGCGCGACGCCTGGGAGCGGTTCGTGCCGTTTCTGCAGTTTCCGCCGGCGGCACGCCGGGTGCTCTACACCACCAATTCAATCGAGTCGCTGAATGCTGAACTGCGTAAAGCTACCCGCAACAGGGGCCAATTCCCGAACGATACTGCCGCACTAAAGACGCTGTGGCTGATGATCTGCAACATCGAACAAGCGTGCCGCCCAGCGAGCGAAGAAAGCAAAGCGCGACATTGAGTGCAACGGCTATATTGAAGGAGCGAAAGCCACCGGGTGGAAACAAGCCATCAACCAACTAGCCGTGGCTTACCCCGACCGATTCGCGGACTACTTGTAAACCACCCCCCTAGAGCACTCGATCTCGCTGGGGTCCCTGCGCTACCCGCAGACTTCATACCACACACCAGACGTCATTTGGTGTTGGTTTCTCGAAACGGGCGAATGGAACTGTTTTGAAAACCATATCTGGTTGTTGGCCGAGGTCATCCCAGGAAACCAGATAGATTTATACACACAAAATGTCTCTTAAGCCCAATTTGGAGCATGAAGCAACCCATAGGATTCCTCCTTATCAGGCGCCGCCCCATAGGGTCCTTCCGCAGGTGAGGGACGAAATCCCACGGAGAGGCGCAGGTGAATAAACTCCTGCGGACAGTGAAGTACTCACATGAATGGGTACGCACTGCAGGTGAGAGTATAACCCTGAGATTTGAAAAAGCAGGACGATCACCCAAACGCCCAGGCACGCCGAGCCCGCACGAGCACTACACTGCCAACCATGACAGAGACAACGAAAGTAGCCGTAGTAACGGGAGGCTCCGCCGGGATCGGGGAGGCGTGTGCGCGGGCGCTCGCCGCGGACGGTTGGAAGGTGTACGTGGCGGCGCGCCGGGTGGAGCACTGCCAGGCCATCGCAGAAGAGATCGGGGGCGTGGCG
This sequence comes from Corynebacterium sp. HMSC08D02, assembly GCF_001807505.1. Lineage (NCBI taxonomy): Bacteria > Bacillati > Actinomycetota > Actinomycetes > Mycobacteriales > Corynebacteriaceae > Corynebacterium > Corynebacterium sp. HMSC08D02. The sequence goes on from NZ_KV789236.1 coordinate 3,406, forward strand.
GTGCGCCTTGATGTGACGGATGAGGTGAGTGTGGGGGAGTTGGCGTCGATAATTGAGGGGCCGGTTGGGCTGCTGGTGAATAATGCGGGCGGCGCGAAGGGCCTCGACCTGCTTCGCGACGCGAACCCCGCCGACTGGCAGTGGATGTACGAGACGAACGTGCTCGGCACCATGCGGGTGACGAAGGCCCTGTACCCGCACCTGCTGGAGGCGTCCGGTCTGGTGGTGAACATTGGGTCCGTGGCGGCGACTGACGCGTACAAGGGCGGCAGCGGCTATAACGCGGCGAAGTACGGGCTGCGCGGGATCACGCGGGCGCTGCGACGGGAGGAGGCGGAGAACAACATCCGTGTTACGGAGATTGACCCTGGCCGGGTGAAGACGGACTTCTCCCTGAACCGTTTCGCGGGCGATGCCGAGCGTGCGTACGCGGTGTACGAGGGCAAGTTGAACTTGACCGCGGAGGACATTGCGGAGGCGGTGCGCTGGGTGGCGAGTTTGCCGCCGCACGTGAACATCGATACGTTGTCGATTATGCCGACTGACCAGGCTGAACGCTAAGTGTCGGGGGCGTGGCTTAGACTGGCTGCATGATTCTAAGCACTACTAATTCCGTCGATGGGGGCACCATCGCTGAGTACATGCGCATCGTGGGCGGCGAGGCGATCGTCGGCATGAATGTGTTCAAGGATTTCGCGGCGGGCATTCGCAACATTGTGGGTGGTCGCGCCGCCGCGTGGGAGGCCGACGTCGTGCGCGCCCGCGAGGAGGCCCTGAACGAGCTGTGGCATCGCGCCGCGGAGATGGGGGCTGACGCGGTGGTTGGCGTGAAGGTGGACTACGAGTCCATGGGCGCTGACGGCGGCATGATGTTGGTGTCCGCGGTGGGCACTGCGGTCAAGCTTGCTCCGCCGGTGGTGTAATCATGGCGTTTGATGTGGTGATTTCGGGGGAGAGCATTAAGCTCGGTCAGTTTTTGAAGGTGGCCAACCTTGTGGAGTCCGGCGGGCACGCCAAGGAGCTCATCAACGCCGGCGAGGTCAGTGTCAATGGGGAGGTGGTGCGTGCGCGCGGGCACCTGCTTTTCGACGCCGACTCCGTCACCGTCGGCACCCAAACAGCAACCGTGAGCACCGGCGGGGATGACGGCGACTACTTCGATGAGCGCACCGCGAACGACGATTTCGATCCGGAAAAGTGGAGGAACATGTAAATGCCTGCGTTTCAGGGAACACCAGGGATGCCGTACTGGCAGGACTGCTTGACCAAAGACGTGCAGAAGTCCGCGTACTTCTACTCGAAGGTGCTCGGGTGGGAAGTTACGGGCGAGACGTACCGGGTTGCCCGCAAGGACGGGCTGCCGGTGGCGGGGTTCGTGCCGTCAAAGCAGGAGCGGGACCTGTGGGTGACGTACTTCATGGACGCGGACGGCTCGATTGAGTCACGCGTGGAGCCGCTGGGGGGCAAGGTGCTGAGCTCCCAGGAGGTGGACTTCGGTGTGATGACGGTGTGTGCCGACTCGTCCGGTGGCTTGTTCGGCTTGATGCGCCCGGCGGGGGAGGATGCCTTCGTTGCCGCTGGTGAGCCGGGTGTTTCGGTGTGGTACGAGTGCGTGGCGCCGGATGAGGCCACCGTGGACTTCTACGGGGAGCTGTTCGATTGGGAGCTGCGCAAGGAAAGCGGCTACTACATTGCGCTGCAGGAGGGCGCGGCGTTCTTGGGCCTGCGTCTGGACCCGCGGCTGCAGCAGCACGGCCTTGCGGCGGTCTGGCACTCCTACTTCGGCGTCAAGGACGTTGATGCGGCGTCCCATGCGGTGCGTATGGGTGGCGGCCAGGTGTTGGCTGGTCCGACGCTCAGCCCGTTCGGCCCGATGCTTGGGGCGAAGGACGCCACCGGCGCCAACGTGTACCTGTGCGAGGTGCCGGAGCCGGTCAGCGAGGACGTCAGCGAAGCAGACTCCATCCTGGACCTCTAGGGCGCGAAACGAAGCGGAAGCACTGTGTTGAAGAAGTGGATCGCTGCGCTGCTGGTGTGCGCGCTGATGCCTGCGTTGCAGGGCTTTCACGTGAACCCCGGCTACACGCGGGAGCGCACTGCGCTGGCGGTGGTGCACCCGGACGGCCGGGTGTCGATCTCCCCGGCGGGCGAGGAGCCGCGCGCCGCCCTGTCCCTGGCCAAGCTCTACCTGGGCTACTGGGTGCTCTATAACGGCACGAAGGAGGAGAAGGCGCAGGTGGAGGAGATGGTGCGCGTCTCCAACGACGCGATCGCCGAGGAACTCGACGCCCGCTACCCGCAGGCCATCGACGAGATTGCCGCCGACTTCGAGCTGGAGCGAACGCAGCGCGTCGGCGCGTGGGGCACGACGTTGACGTCTGCGAGGGACGTGGCCACCTTCATCGCGGCCATCCTGTGGGACCCGGTTGCTGAGCCGCTGTTGGACGGGATGCGTCGGCAGTCGCTGGTGGCCTCTGACGGGTTTGGTCAGCAGTTCGGCACCGCGCGTCTGCGCGGCGTGCAGGGTTCCAAGATGGGCTGGGCCAACGAGGCCACCACAGCGACCGCCTCTGTCTCCTGGGGCACCACGCTGGATGAGACGTGGGCGGTGGCGGCGCTGACGAACGGCAGCGCCTACCACAACACCGTCGACGTACGCCGTGGCATCGTGCAGCGCCACGACGCCACGCCCGCGTCAGCGTTCGGCCGTACCAAGTCCGGCAAGAAACTCCGCGGCATCCAGGACCTTGCGCCGGTGCTGGGCCGGGGTAGCGATCACCCCGGTGGAGACGTACTCTTTCACTTCCGCCCCCTCGACTGAGGGCTGTTCCCACGCCGCGTCGGACGCGCGCTGGAGCAGCACCTTCGCGTCGCCGGTTGCTACTGCTGCGGTGGCTTCGGCGGGGAAGGTGAGCACGTAGGCGTCCGCGCCCGCAGGCAGCAGCCCGCAGGAGGAGCCGGTGCCCCACACCGCGACCACGTCCGCGCCTTCCTGGCGTGCGGCATGCACGGCGGAGGCGACGCCAGTCGGGTCGTCTACGTCGTAGGCGCGGGCACCGGCCTGCTCAGCGCAGGCGGCAACCTCGGGGCGCCAGGCGAACTCGCGGGCATCCGCTGGCCCGTCGTAGCAAGACACCACCCACACGCCGCCCTTTGCGGGCGCCTTCGATGAGGTGAACACCTGGCCCAGCGGGGCGTCCTCGACGGAGACGTCCCCGGTCAACGCCACGCCCGGCATCTGGTGATCCACTGCGGAGCCCAGCATTAGCATCGCGGCGTGCGTAATCCGGTCCGGAAGCAGCGCCAGGTACTGCGGGGAGTCCTCGTAGGACGCCTCGATGTAGGACACCAGCTGCGCGAGCTGTTCCGACTCCGGCAGGGTGCGCTCCACGCCACCGACCTGGAACTCCTCGGAACCCTGCTCGTTGAGCGGGTAGTGCGCGCCCTCCGCGCCGGGCTGAAGCGACGATTCTTCTACCATATTTTGACCCTTTCCTCCGGGGCGATCCACATCGCGGAGCCGGGCTCCACGTCGAAGGCCTCGTAAAACTCGTCAACGTTGGACGCGATGACGTTGCAACGGAACTCGTTCGGCGAGTGCGGGTCAATCGCCAGCAGCTGCGCCGCCATCTCCGTCCGCGCCTTCGAGCGCCACACACGGGCCCACGCCAGGAAGAGCTCCTCCAGGTTCGGCTCGACGTTGTTGTCGGCGCAGTACAGCTGGTACGCCACCACCGCGATACCAAGGCCGCCCAGGTCGCCGATGTTCTCGCCGAGCGTGAACTCGCCGTTGACCCCCGCCACGTCCTGGCCCTCCAGCACGGAAGGCACCAGGCCCTGGAACTGCTCCACCAGCTTCGCGGTGCGTTCCTCGAAGTGGGCGCGGTCCTCGTCGGTCCACCAGGAGTTGAGGTTGCCGTGGCCGTCGTAACGCGAGCCCTGGTCGTCGAAACCGTGGCCGATCTCGTGGCCAATCACCGCGCCGATCGCGCCGAAGTTGCGCGCCGGGTCCGCCTCCGGGTCGAAGAACGGCGGCTGCAGGATCGCGGCCGGGAAGGTGATGTCGTTGACTACTGGGTTGTAGAACGCGTTGACGGTCTGCGGGGTGGTCACCCACTCGGAGCGGTCCGAGGGCTTGCCGATCTTGCCCAGCTGGTAGTCATGCTCGAAGGCGGCGCCGCGGCGCACGTTGGCCACCAGCTGCTCGCCGGAAGGGTCAAAGGTCAGGCCCTCGTAGCTGCGCCAGGTTTCCGGGTAGCCGATCTTCGCCTGGAACAGGCGCAGCTTCTCCAGGGCGCGCTGACGCGTCGCCGGCGTCATCCACGGCAGGTCGCTGATGCGCTGTTCGTAAGCCCGCACGAGGTAGTCCACCAGCGCGAGCATCTGCGCCTTCGACTCGGAAGGGAAGTGGCGCGCCACATACTCCTTACCGATCTCCTCGCCAACCAGCGACTCCACCAGCCCCACGCCGCGCTTCCAGCGGTCGCGCTGCTGCGTCGCGCCGGAGAGCACCGTGCCGTAAAACTCGAAGTTCGCCCGCCCGATCTCCTCGGTGAGCACGCTCGCGCGCGAGCGCAGCACGGTCCACGCCGCCCACAGCTGCCAGTCGGCGAGGGTTTCGGGGCGAAGCATCGTCGCTAAGTCCTCGGTGAAGGAGGGCATCATGTTGATCACGCGGCCGTCGCGAAGCCCGGCGCCGCGCAGCATCGTCACAATTATCGACGGCAACTCCGCCAACTCCACCGGGTTGTAGGTAGCCATCGCGTCCCGGCTGCGCACCACATCCCAGTGGCTGGCCGCCACCTGGGTCTCCAGGTTCATGATGCGCTGCGCCGCCACCTCGGGCGTGAGCCCCAGCAGGTACGCCGGGTCCAGAAACTCCAGCATGCGGGCCACGTGCTTCTGGTAGGTGGCGCGGGTCTCCGCGTGGGCGTCCTCCCGGTAGTAGGCCTCATCCGGCAGGCCAAGGCCGGATTGGACCAGGTAGGGCACGCTGTCCTCGCCCTGGGAGTCCTTCTCAACCCAAAAGGCCAGGGGGGAGCCGACACCCGTGCGGTCGAGCACGCCCAGGTTGTGGGCGAACTCCTCGATATCTTTCACCGCGATCAGGTCCAGGTCCGGCTGCAGGGGCGCGGTGCCTGCGGCGTTGATGGCGTCGGTGTCCATGAAGGAGGCGAACAGGTCGCTGGTCTCCGAGACGATCGCGTGGACGTCCTCCTCCGCCTTGTCGCGCAGGGCGTAGAAGGAGCCGTCGATACCGCGATCGGCTGGGATCTCGTGGGATTCGACCCACTCGCCGTTTACGTGATGAAAAAGATCATGCATGCCCACAACTCTAACGTGTGGGGCGGACATGCGCGTCGGCGGGACTAGCGGTGGTTGGCGATCCAGTTCGCAGCCTCATGCTGCTGCGCCAGCGTGTAGGACCCGTGCGCACCGATCGAGTGGATGATGCTGCTCGTGCGGCCGTCGTTCGCGCGCGCGATGTCAATCACCCAGCGGGGCATCCCGCCGCTGCTCAGGTTGACGTCCATCGCAGGGTCGACGATCTCGCGCTGATTCTCCGTCGGGGAGCACACGATGTCGCCGGTGTTGCAGATCTCCAGCACGCGCTCACCGAGGTCGCCATAGCCGCCCTCAAGCTCACCGAGCGCGCCGCGCACGTGTGGCGACGTTCCCGCAGACATCACCGCACCGTTCCCGCCCTGGTAGGGGCTGGAAAACAGGGCAGCCGAGGCGACGCGCTCCTTCGCGATAGGGCCACGGTCATGCGCAATGTTATTCAGCATCCGCGACACAATATCCGCGCCGAGGGAGTAGCCGGTGAAGCTGAAGCGCGCGTTCGGGCAGGCGTTTGCGATGCCCGCGACGGCCTTCTTCGTCTCCGCGTAGCCACGATTCGACGCCGTCTGGTACTGCGTGGTGGCGAACGGCGCGGCGTCGTACGCGATCCACAGCGGCTGAATCTGCCCACCCGTATACAGCTGGGTAAGCACGCCCGTGAGCCACACGTTCCCGCCGTGCGGCAGGTTGCGCGGTAGCCCCGGCATCGTATTGACGCCACCCGGCACCGCAATCAAGTACTCCGACTTGCAGCCCTGGGACTTCAGCAGGCTCGGCAGCCGGAACGACGGTGCGATCGGCGCCGGCAGCTGCAGCTGCTGCGCAGACGCCGGAGCCGCCGCACCAACCGCGACAAGGGCGGCGGTAGCGGCGGCAACAAGAACGGAGCGGAGGGATGAGAAAGCGCGCATGGCGCCTCATCTTAGCTGTTAGACCTCCCGAATCTTCATCGGGCCTGGGGTCCACCACCCTGAACGGGTGACCTCTTCGAGCTGGATCTCCGCGAGCGCTGGCACCTCACCGATGGAGTTCGTGCGCAGCTGGTAGCGGGACAGGGAACCCCAGTCGCGCTGCCAGTCGCCCTTCATGTACCCCGGCACCTGGTAGGAGTAGTTCACGGCCTCCGCGGTGGAGAGCGCGCCGCCACCCAAGAAGTCCATGAAGCCGGAGAGCTGCTGCTTACCCGGTGCGTCAGGCATGATGCGGAACTCCGGGATCTCGGTCACGCCAGCGAAGTGGTTGAACGTGCGCTGGCACGGGTACTGGAACGCCACCGACCAGTCGAGCAGGCCCGGGGTGTCCGAGTCGAACATCTTGTTCAGCGGCTGCAGCGTTGGGTTGCGCAGCGGGGTGACGGCCATCCAGTCGTCCTCCGCCAGGGATGCGTCCTCGGCGACGAGGCGCACCACGTTCGCCTCCTCGGGCAGGTCCGCGATGGGGTAGCGCAGGTTGCGCCACTTCGGCGTCGGCCCCTGGTCCAGCATTTCTGCCTCGCCCAGGGTCTTTATTGAGCCGTCGTCGCTGCGCACGCCGTACTCCAGCACCAGCTCGGCACCTTCCTTTTCGACGCCATTAATGTCGTGGTGCGCGATCTTGCCAGCCACGGACGTGACCAGCAGGGGGGCGTCGTCACGCTTCTGTGGCAGTTCGAACCAGGTGGTTTCCAGGTAGGCCGTGCGCGTCGCGCGCTCGTCGTATGTGCCCAGCAGCGGGATGCGGTTGAAGTCCAGGTTGAACGGCAGGCGCACCGTCGACCCGTTGACACCGCGCAGCGTGAACGGGCGGTTGCCCTCGACGCTGCGTGCATCCGAGGAGAGCTCAGGCTCCTCGTTTGCATCGGACTGGACGGTCTCGATGGCGGTGTCGTCGCCCGATTTCGTATCCGTGGTGTCGGCGTTGTCGTCCGCGATCGTGGCAGGCACGCCGTCCGGGTGGAACGCGCGGTTCACCCCGGAGTCCAGCGAGCGGCCCAGCGGCACCCCGTCGACAGGGGTGAGGAAGGAGTCGTTCGTGTCGGTCTCAAGCAGAATCTCGCTGCCGAGGGCGCAGATGTCACCCTTGAGCGTCTTCACGTTGCCCATGCCCACCGAGTAGTTCGGAGTCTGTTCCGCGAACGCCTTCACAAAGGTCAGGCAGGAAAACGCCACCATGAGTACCGCGGCGACGGCGATCGGCGCGGCCATCACGCCCGCCCAGCGCGACGCCGCCGCGCGCTCCCGCACAGAATCAGGGCGCGGTCGCAACCACTGGACGACGCCCACCAGGGCAACCACCAGCGTAATTCCGAGCAAAACAGTGTTCGCCTCGATGCCCTTCACCTGTGGGTTCTTGTCCCACCACGGCACGCCGAAGGAGGACACGTACCACCAGGCGTTCCAGCCCGCCAGACTCAGGGATACCAGGAAGAGCACCGCGGCGATCGCAAAGGAGCGGTTGCGCGCCGACTGCAGCGCAAAGTGAGACAGCACCACCGCGCCGAGTGCTGCGACCACACCGCCGATACCCGCGTAAATACCGAAGTGGTGCGTCCACTTCGTCGGGGTGAACATCAGGAAGAACGTGGACAGCCCGATGATCAGCATCAGGCGCTGCGTCGGCTTCGCAGGCGTGCCTGGGATCGCGCCGTGGCGCGCCATCGAGAACAGGATGAGGACTACGCAGAAGGCGAAGACCAGCATCGGGAAGCGGCGCGACAGCGAGCCGTCGACAGCTTCCTGGAACAGCGTGCCGTAGCGCACCCACTCCGAGTACCAGGACAGCGCCGGGCCGACCTCGCCGCGCACCTTGGTAGCCTCCAATACGGTCGCCAGGGTCTGGTCCTTGAACACCGGCACCATCACGGCGAAGCCCGCTGCCAGAAACGCCGCTATGTACGCGATGCCCGGCGCAATCGCGCGCCGCTTGTTCATGATGCGGAACACCTCAGGCAGGCAGATCAGGAACACGCCCACCGCCGCCAGACCCGTCGGGCCACAGGCCAGCGTGAACGCCGCCACCACCGTGCCCAGCGCCGCCGGGGCCAGCCGCTTCGTGGCGATCGTGCGCTCAAACAGCGCCCACGTCAGCGTCAACCCCATCGCGATAATCGGCTCCGGGCGGGTGCCGTTGTTGTACGGCAGCCAGAACGCCAGGAACACGAACGCCGCCGTCCAGTACGCCATCCGGCGGTCCGCGATGACCGCGCCGAAGCGCGGCAGCAGCTCACGCGAAATCAGCCACCACACCAAGATGGCGGCCAGCAGCGTCGGCAGGCGCATCCACATCGACGCCGTCGTCACCTTCGCCAACAACGCCAACACGTCATAGAACGGGGAACCGAACGGCGCCTCGGGCACGCCGTACCAGCGGTAATAGTTCGCCATGTAGTCCGAGTCGTTCGAGACCCGCGCCATCGTCAGCAGGAAGCCGTCATCCGAGGTGTTCGCGCCGAACACGTGCCAGAACCCCAGCACCGCCAGCACCACCGCGTCCAGCGGCTTGAACGTGCGCCAACGACGGTTGAACAGCGGGATACGACGCCCATCCAGCTGATCCAGGCGCCACAGCCCCCACAGGCTCACCGCCATCGCAGCCAGCCCCAGCCACATCGCTAGCGACTTCACCAGGGTCGGGCTGGACGTAAAGCGAGAGTTGATCTCGATGTTGGCGGCGAGCCCGGCGTCAATAAGCTGCGCCGACGCCTCCTCCTTCAACTCCGAGTACAGGCCACTGAGCTGCGGACGGTAGTCATCCTCGAGGACCTCCTCGAAGCTGGTGCCCGGCACCGAAATTTCCGCCTGCTCATCCGTGATGTGCACCCGCAGCTGCTTATCCGGGCCAATACCCGCCAGCTCGCCGGGGCTCAGCTCGAAGAGCACCTTATTAATCGAGCTGACCACCAACCCGCCATCCGGCGCCGACACAAACAGGCCACGGTCCGTCGCTTCCTCCGAGGACGCAGGCAGCGTCGACACAATAATGCTCTGGCCCTCACGTAGGTGACGCGTCGCCTCCAGCGGCACCGTCATGTCAATCTCCTGCGGCGCCAGCGAAATCAGCGGGGCATTCACCGACCCCACCGAGCCGCCCTGCGGCCACTGCACCGACGACTGCACCTGCGTCACAGGCAGCAGCGGCGTGAGCAGCAGTAACACGAAGGCGATGAAGCCGGACACGACGGTCGCAGCCACCAGCTGGCGCGGGGCGCGCCGAGGTTGTTGCGCGCCGGGCGTGCTCGCCGCACTCTGTGGGTTCGCAGGGTTCACGGAATTCACGGATGTCTCAGTTGTCACAGGGGCATACTCTACTTCTCAGGCGTGGCGGCATTGCGAACCACCACGACAAACGGACCAATCTGCTTCGCGTCCCACGTCTCGCGGGGGAACGCCTTCGGGTTAAAGAACAGGCCTTCGTAGCGCACGTTCGGCTCGCTCGGGAAGATGTCGTGGCCGATGTGCGTCTTCCACGCTGCATCCCGGTTCTCGGTGGCGTCGGCGCGGTCTGCGCGCGGGTCTTCGCTCATGGTTCCACGGAAAATGAAGGCCTGCGGCGCCGTCCACTTCGCGCTCTGCATCGCGGCGTCGAGCTCCTCGGGGGCGTCGAAGGAGAGCTTCGCCCACTGCGAGAGCGCCTCGTTGCGCAGGTGGAACTCACCCAGCGGGTTGGCGTAGTGGCTGGTGAACGCGTTGAAGCCGTGGTAGGGCTTGAACGCCATGAAGTTGATCTCATCCGTGTACACCACGGTTTCCCCCGGGGCGTAGCCGTGGGATTGGATGAACTCGTCGATTTCGCCGTAGTAGCGGCCCGGGTCCGGCGGGAAGCGGTCGGCGCGCTCACCGAAGCCGTCGGTGTCCGAATACGCCTGGTCAATGTGCGCCTCGTTGACCGCCGGGATGCGCTGCACGAAGGACAGTGTGCCCGCCGCCATCACGATGATGAGCACCACGGTGATGACGCGCTGCGTGCGCTCCTTGAAATGGCCAGGGTAGTAATAATCGACGCCAGCAGTGCGCAAATCCGCCACCGCGAAAATACCCACGGTGGAAAACAGCAGCATCAACAGCACCTCGATGCGGAACCCCAGCAGGGACGTCCCCAGAAGGGAAGCGAACATGGAGATGAGCACCCAGCCGTAGCAGACTACCGTCATCACGGTGAGCGCCGCCACCTCAGGCACGTGTAGGCGCCCAACCATGAAGATCAGGCCCAGCACCGACAGCACGCCGATGATGGACAGGGAGAAGAACGGCAGGGGGATGATCGTGCCCTGCTCTGGCAGGAAGTGGTTCGCGGTGTGGCGGACGTCGAAACCGCCGAAGGCCGCTTGGTACAGGTACGGAGCCCAGCCAACCGCCGCGATACACAGCGCACCCACCCCGGAAGCCAAAAGGTGCACGACGGGGCCGCGCGCGAACTTGCGGCGGAACCACAACAGCACCGCGATCACTACAACGGTCAGCGCTGCGATCGCAGTAAACAGGGTGTAGAACATGGCGGAAACGCCCAGGTAGAGCGCCAGCACTACCGTGGCCTGCCAGGAGCCCGTCAACGCCTTGTACGCGGTGACAGCGGCCGCGGGGGCGAAGAGGGCGACGATCGCCGCGTAGGGCTCGTCAGGCGTCTCGGTGAGCACGATGCCCGTCGATACCAAGGCGACCAGCGTCGCCACTGGCAGTGAGCCACACAGCTTGCGCCAAATCGGCACCAGCGCGCACGCCGCGGCAGCCAGGGATACCAGCGCCCACGGCTGGTACACCTCCCAGCCCTCCATACCCAACAGGTGGGCGAGGCGCCCACCGAGCCAGAACCACCCAATCGGGTAGAAGGTAGGCAGGTCCAGGTAGTTCATGTCCTGGTTGGTGGCCACCTCGGTCATCCGGCTCAAGAACTGGGTACGGAACCCCTGATCCACCTGGATGCCGTCCAACCACAGGCGTGTCGACGCCAAAGGAAGCCCCAACGCCGTCATCACCAGACCCGCCGGGGCCAGCCCGCAGACAGCCTGGCACAGAATACGCAGCGGCCGTGACTGGCGTCTGCGTGCCCAGCCCCAACACGCCACCGCCGCACACACAATCACGACGAACGAGCCACCCGTGGACAGGGCGCGCGTCACCATCGAGGTATTAAACGCAGGCAGCGACGTGGAGTGCAGCACGTACCACACCGACAACGCGACCAGCGCCCCGCTGGCCCCGGCCGCAAGCATGCGGAAGACCGCCGACGTCCATGACACAGCGTCAGGCTCGTAGTCGACGGTCTTAAACTCCAGCGTGGGTTGGATGGATGTATCTGTCATGCACTCAGTTTGGCACATCGCAGCGCATCCACCACGTTCCCCGCCGGGAATTAGAAGTTGAGCTTGCGCATAATCGCCGCTGGGATGTGCTGCAGCACCAAGGAAATCGGGCCGAACAGCTTGTGCACAAACACGCTTGGCTCGCCCTTCAACGCAGCCTCAACGGCAGTCTGCGCCACCTCTTCCTTATCGACGGTCAGCGGAGCCTCCTCCAGCCCATCCGTCATCTTGGTACGCACCTGGCCCGGGCGGACCACAGTCACCTTCACGCCGGAGTCACGAAGCGCCTCACCCAACTGGAGGTAGAAGGCATCCATGCCAGACTTCGACGCGCCGTACACAAAGTTGGAGCGACGCACGCGCTGGCCCGCAACGGAGCTCATCGCGATGATGGTGCCGTGGCCCTGGCGCTTCATCTCCTGGCCCAATAGGACGCCGACGGACACGAACGCGGTGTAGTTCACCTGCGCCGACTCCACGGCTGCCGCCTGGTCCTGCCACAGCTGCTCCTGGTCACCCAGGGTGCCGAAGGCAACCACGGCGACGTCAACATCGCCACCGGAGAACGCCTGCTTGATCACGTCCGGGTGGGACGCGAAATCGGTCGCGTCGAAGTCCAGGACCTCAACGGAGCCTGCACCTGCGTTGGTGACCTCAGCAACGGCGGCGTCGATACGCGGGGAGTTCTTGCGAGCTGCAAGCGTGACATTCGGGTTGCCTCCGCGGGACACGAACTCGCGCACAATGGCGAGGCCGATGTCCGAGGTGCCACCCACGAGCAGAATGTTTTGCGCTTGGCCTACTGCATTCAACATGTGAAAAATCTCCTTCAGTTCATTCAGCTAGTTCAGCTCGAGGCGGCGGGACATGTCGGAAGCGAAGACGCCGGTCGGGTCGATCTCGCGGCGGGTCTTCAGCCAGCCCTCCAGACCTGGGTACATCTTGTGGAACTTCTCCGCCGACGTACGGGACTCCTTCGCCAGGTAGAGGCGGCCACCGAACTCCATCACCTGGTCATCCAGGCGGTCCAGGAACTCGTTGAGGCCCGGGCGGATCGGGAAGTCCACGCAGACGTTCCAGCCCTTCATCGGGTAGGACAGCGGCGCGCGGTTGCCCTCGCCGAACAGCTTGAACACGTTCAGCGCCGTGTAGTGGCCGGAGGACTGGATCTGGTAGATGATGTCCTTGAACGGCTCCACAGCGGTGGTCGGCACCACGAACTGGTACTGCAGGAAGCCCGCGCTGCCGTAGCCGCGGTTCCACTCACCAATCAGGTCGAGCGGCTGGTAGAACTGCGTCAGGTTCTTGATGTCGTTCTTGCTCGGGGCGCCCATCATGTAATAGGCCTCGCCGATGGCGGACAGCGTCAGCTTGTTCATGGTCCAGGACGGGAAGATGTCCGGCACCGTCATCAGCTGAGGCGCCTTGAAACGCAGCGGATCCTTCGCCAGCTTCGGCGCGTACTCCTCCAGCTGCGCCAGCGTCGCCAGCGAGCCACGGGAGATGGTGGAGCGGCCCGTCTTCGGCGGCGCGGAGATGGCGTCGAACCACGCGGAGGAGTAGGTGTAGTTGACCTCGGAACCATCCGAGTGCAGCGCGATCGTCTCATCCAGGGTGCTGGTGCGCTCCGTGTCAGACAGGAAGTACGCGGTCTCCGTTTTGGTCATCTGGATGCGTGCGCGCAGGATGATGCCGGTCAGGCCCATGCCGCCGACCGTCGCCCAGAACAGCGTGCCGTCCGGGTCGTCCGCGCTGCCTTCCGGCTCGAGGTGCAGGACGCGGCCGTCCGCCACCAGCAGCTCCATGGAGACCACATGGTCGCCGAAGGAACCAGCGGAGTGGTGGTTCTTACCGTGGATGTCCGGACCGATCGCGCCACCGATGGTGACCTGGCGGGTGCCCGGCAGGACCGGAACCCACAGGCCGTACGGCAGGGCCGCCTTCATCAGCTGGTCCAGGTTGACGCCCGAGTCCACGTCGACGATGCCGGTCTCCGGATCAATCGAGTGGATCTTGTTCAGCTCGTTGATGTCGATGACCAGGCCGCCACCGTTCTGTGCTGGGTCGCCGTAGGAGCGGCCCAGACCACGGGCGATGACGCCGCGGCGAGCGTGCTCAGGCAGGCTCTCGTTATCCTGCGCGACCTGTGCGACGGCTTGCTTGATGACCTCCACGTCAGGCGTGGACAGCACATGCGCAGTCGACGGAGCCGTGCGGCCCCAGCCGTAGAGTGACTTAAGATTGGTGTGTAGTTCCATCTCTTTCGCTTCTTCTTGTCGTCGTTGCTTCGCCGAAGTGCGAAGACATTCGGTTCGAGTCTAAATGATGTAAGTCGAAAAACCTATAAAAACATCAAACTAAAGGTCCATAAGCTCCCTGATTTCTGCAGGAAGCTCCTCCTGCGACGTAATTTCCGGCTTCCCCGCAGCCTTATGCTCCCGCAGTAGCTCATAGATGCGCCCACGCGACATCGAATCCACAAACGGCAGCTCCTCCGCGAACAGCCTCACCATGTAATCGGACAGCGGCACCTCGACGCGCTGCGCCGCCTCATGAATCTCCTCATGCTTAGTCATGCTTTTCACCCTACTAGTAGCATTGGACACCATGACTGACACGATTCAATCACTTGTCGACGAGCCCACCATCGACTACAACGCCCTCGACGACACCTTCGGTGGCCAGTGCATCCAAGCCGCCTACATCCTCGCCGCCGCCTCCGTCCCCGACTTCACCACGCGCAAAGCGCTGGCCTGGACCCTCCTCGGCGCCGCCAACCTCGCCACCATCGCCGCCTTCAACGCCTTCGACGAGGACCCACGCAACGACCTGACCGCCGTCCTCGAATCCGAACAAGGCGAAGCCGAATCCATCGCCACCACCTGGTTCACCATCGGCGGCATCGCCGTGGCCGCCGTCGGCGCCTTCGCCGCCGGAGTGCAGGCGCAAAAGAAACTGGCAGGCTGGCTGGGCCGAAGGGGCGTCGCAAAGCCCAACGTGGCGATCGGCACCGTCGCAGCCCTCGCATACCTCGGGGCGAAACAACTGTGAGCGCAATGAAGCAGCAGGTGCTGCCATTCCTCATCATCGGCATCGGCTGCGCCGTCATCGACTTCGGCATCACCTACACCCTCACCGAAGCCGTTGACCTCCAACGAGACTTCGCGAAAATGATCGGCTGGGTCTTCGGCACCGCCACCGCCTACGTGCTCAACTCGCGCTACGCCTTCAAATCCGAAGTCAGCGCGAAGAAGGCAGGCGCCGTCTTCGCGCTCTACGCCTGTACATTCGCCGTCCAAGTCCTGCTCTACAAGTGGACCGAACCGCCACTCATCGCGCTCGGACTCCACAACCCATGGAAAGACGGCATCAGCTTCGTCATCGCCCAAGGCGTTGCCACCGTGACCAACTTCGTCCTCCAAAGCAAAGTCATCTTTAAGGACGCCTAAAGTCCTCCCGCGCCCCCATCCGCAGCAGACGCAGCCACTGCAGGAAGCCCTTCGGATCCTTCTTCTCCACCAGGAAGAACCACCCGAAGCGCACCACTTCCTGCAGCTTCATCTTCTTCATCCCCTGCTGATTAATGATGTAACCGCGATTCCTATACGTGAAATACCTTTTCGACTCATTATCCGGCCACTGCGCATGCGCCCTGCCACCCATAATCGGGTGGAACTCGCCCGACCCATCCGGGTGCAAATACTTCGTGGTCAGCGCCGTGCCATACCGCAGCCCCGACTGCGACAAACGCCGGTGATACTCCACCTCATCACCCCGAATAAACAGGCGATAATCCGGCACACCAATCCGCTCCATCGCCTCCGCCGAAATCAACGCCCCATTAAATAAGGACGCATAATCCGGCAAGAACGAGCCTTCCAGCTCAGCCGTCGTCCGCTTCCACTCCAAGCCCTGACGCAGGGGAAACGCCAACTTCGCCGGATCCCCAATATTCGCCACGACCGGGCTCACCTCATGCAGCCGGTGCTGCTCCGCCACGCGATACAGCTCCTCCAACACGCCGTGGTCCGCCGGGCGGCCATCGTCGTCCGCGCACCAAATCGCGTCCGCCCCCAACGCCAGCGCCGTCAAAAAGCCATACGCGAACCCGCCAGCACCACCCAGATTCGTCTTCGACGGCAAATACACCGCTCGATCCCCAGCCAACTCCTGCAGCAGTTCCTGAACAGCCTGCTCAGCGCCGTTATCCACCACGATCACCCACTGCACCGGGTGCGTCTGGTTCACCACCTGCTCCAGGGAATGCCGCAGCATCTCGACACGCTTATGCGTCACAATCACCGCCGCCGTCGAACCACTACTTTTCAGGTGTGCCGTTCCAGTTCCAGTCATGCCTCATATTGTGCACCATCGGCGGGGCGGGGTGGTGGGGCGTCGGGGAGCGCGTGGTTTTCGTTCCGGCTGGGTGAAAATGCGCGACCTGCACCGCTCGGTTTTAACCTTGGAGGGGAACGGGAGGGCAGGCCGCCAAACGGTCGTTCGAAAACCGGCAGAAACTGCAAAGTGTAGTAGGTGGATTGTAGTAATCCTCGAAAATGATTGCGAAAAGGGGATTACTACAATCCTGTTACTCCCATTTGGGTTTCAGAGGAGCTCCGGCCAGCGAAAACTGGCCGAAACCGGGCCGAACCAGCCCGGCGCCTACTCCGCCTGGAACCGCGTGACCAGGTCGTCGACGTACTGGCCGGCTTCGGGCCCTTCGTAGGCGCCCACGACCTCGGAGACCAGGCCGGCTTTCCTGATTTCGCCTTTGTCCACCCACAGGGCGGTGTTGCACAACTGCGCTAAAAAGTCGTTGGAGTGGGAGGCGAAGACGAGGATGCCGGAGCGTTCGACCAGTTCCGCCAACCTCACACGGGCTTTGGCCATGAAGGCGGAGTCGACGGCGCCGATGCCTTCGTCGAGGAGCAGGATTTCGGGTTCGATCGATGTGACCACGCCCAACGCCAATCTCACCCGCATACCGGTGGAGTAGGTGCGTAGTGGCATGGAGAGGTAGTCGCCGAGTTCGGAGAATTCGGCGATTTCGTCCATTTTGGCTTTCATCTGTTTGCGGGTCTGGCCGAGGAAGAGGCCGCGGATGATGATGTTTTCGTAGCCGGAGATCTCCGGGTCCATGCCGACGCCGAGGTCGAAGACGGGGGCGACGCGGCCGCGGACGTCGGCGACGCCGCGGGTTGGTTCGTAGATGCCGGAGAGCAAACGTAGCAACGTAGATTTGCCGGCGCCGTTGTGGCCGACCAGTCCCACGCGGTCGCCTTCTCGTAGGTGGAGGTTGATGTCTTTGAGTGCTTCGACGACCACGGTGTTGGAGGCATTCTTGCCGATTTTGCCACCGGCGGAGGACATGACTGCCTTTTTTAGTGAGCGGGATTTGGCGTCGAAAATTGGGAAGTCGACGCAGGCGTTGTAGGTATCGATGGAAACCATGTGTGACTCCTTCTCCTTAGACCCAGTACGGAACGCGGAAGCGCATTTGGCGCATGGCGAGCAGGGCGAGCAGCAGCCCGATGATGGTGCAGACGCCGACGACGATCCAGTGGTAGCCGGCGAGTTCCTGGCCGATCATGGGGGCGCGGACGATCTCGAGGTAGTGGTAGAGGGGGTTGATTTCGGCGAGCATGGCGCGCTTGGCGACGTCGCCGCCTTGTACCTTGAGCGTGTGGGTGGTCCAGACGATCGGGGTGACGTAGAACAGCAGCTGCACGAGTGCTTCCAGGAGTGGGGCGACGTCCCTGAATCGGGTGGCGATGATGCCGAAGAGCATGGTCACCCACACGCCGTTGACCACGAGGAGTGCCATCGCCGGGATGGCGAGGAGGACTTGCCAGCCGAGGTGAATGCGGAACGCGAGGACCAGGATGACCCAGATGACCAGGTTGTGGGCCAGAAAGAGGAGTTGGCGCCACACGAGGCGGTACACGTGGACGGACAGTGCCGACGGCAGCTGTTTGATCAGACCTTCGTTTTCGATGAAGACCTCCGCGCCGTCTTTGATGCAGCCGGAGATGAATCCCCAGATGATGAAGCCGACGGTGACGTGTGGGAGGAATTCGCGCACGCTGATTTGGAACAGCATGGAGTAGAGGAGGCCGAGGGCGAGCGCCATCACGCCGGTGGCGATGGTGATCCAGAGCGGTCCGAGGGTGGAGCGTCGGTAGCGCTGTTTGATGTCCTGCCAGCCTAGTTGGAGCCAGAGTTCGTGCTGGCCCCATCCGCGGATGAGGTCGCGGAATGCCAGCTTCAGTGTTTTCGACTGTGATTTCGGAGCGTCGTCGTGGTGTGGCTCGGAGGTCATCCTGGCGACGTCGTTTCGGAGCTGGTTTGTATTGTGCACGGTTCATACCCTAGCTTGCGTGTGCGTTGAGCGGTGTTTTGGCAGCATGCTGCGGGTGGGGTGCGCTGCGGTGTTCGGGCGTGCATAATGATTGGAAGTGTTGCCTGGAGGAGGTCATGGTGTCGTTGCAGTCGTATGACGTTGCTAGTGTGCGTGGGCTGTACACCTCCCTTTCTGACGGCTGGACCTACATGAATGCGCACGACTGCCCGCAGATTCCGGAGCGGGTGTCGGCTGCGGTTGCGCGTTCGTTCCGTATGTCGACGGCGGTTGCGCGCCCTGAGCCGCGGGTCGGCTCGCATGCTCGCCCGACTGTCGGTGTGCCCGAGGGGCAAAGTTTTCTTTTCGACGCCCGCTCCGCCATCGCCGACTTGTGCAACGTTTCGCCCGAGCGTGTGGTGTTGGGGCCGTCGCTTCCGGTGTTGTATTCGGCGTTGGTGTTGGCGATGCGCCCGCTGTTTCGGCATCGTTCGTCGGTGGTGGTGTGCAATGCGGATCGCCCGGTGTTGACGGACGCGTTGGCGCGCTGCGCGGAGGATGCGCAGCTGCGTTGGGCGCAGACGGATCTCGCGACTGGCGATGTGCCTGCCTGGCAGTTCGGCGAGCTGGTGGACGGTTCGACGCGCCTGGTGGCGGTCCCTGCTGCGCATGAGGTGCTGGGGTCTGTGGTCCGCGTGGCGGACATTGCGGATACGGTGCGGGATCGTTCCCGCGCGTGGGTGCTCGCGGACGTCTCGGCGTACGCGCCGTATTACCTGATGGACTTCGATAGCTTCAGCGCGGACATTTTGGGCATTGACGTCGCGGAGCTCGGCGGGCCGCAGGTGGCGGCGCTGGTGTTCCGGGATGAGGCAATGTTCGGAAGGCTGGATATGTCGGCGTTGCAGCTCGACGTATCGACGGGCCTCGCCGGCGGGGTGTCCGCCATCGTCGACCACTACGCGCGCCTGGTGGAGGAGCCGGGGCGCCGCAAGACCCGCCGCAACCGGCTGGAGTTCTCGATGGGGCTGACGCAGCGCTACATGCGCGGCCTGCGCGACGACCTGCACACCTTCCTGGGCACGTTGCCGTCGGTGCACATCGTGGGTGTGTCCGGCGAGGCCGCTGAGGGCTCGCGCATGGAGCACACGCCGCGCCTCGTCTTCGGGGTACACGGCGTGCCTGCGGAAACGGTGCACCAGCGGCTGTTCGCCAACGGCATTGTATCGACGCCCGCCCCGACCACCCCGCTGCTGCAGGACATGGGTGTCGCCGAGATGGGCGGCGCGGTCGCCGTCGGGCTGGGTCCCTTCAATACGGAAGTGGACATCGAGCAGCTGATCCGCACCGTGGCCTCCCTGGCCTAAGCGGTTTCGACCTCCAGGACTACCTTGCCGGTGTGCTCGCCGGAGTTGAGGTAGGAGTGGGCGCAGCGGGCGTCGATAAGCGGGAAGGTCCGGGAGATGTTCGGTGTGATGTGGCCTGCTTCAATGAGTGGCCACACGTGCTCCACCGTGCTTGCAACGATCGCTGCCTTCATGGGGCGCGGGCGGGCGCGCAGCGTGGTCGCGTGGACGGATTGGCGGCGCGTGAGCATGCGGCCCAGGCTCAGCGTGCCCTTCGGCCCACCCTGCAGCCCAATGACGACGAGCCTGCCGTCCACCGCCAGCGACTTGATGTTGGCCTCCAGGTAGGAGCCGCCGATGACGTCCAGGATGATGTCCGCCCAGCCCGCGAGCTCCTCCTCGAAGCGCTGCTCCTTGTAATTGATGAGCCTGTCCGCGCCGAGCTGCCTGCAGTACTCGAGCTTCTCGGCGCTCCCCGCGGTCACGGCGACTTCGCAGCCCATGGCCTTGCACAGCTGGATGGCGAAGGAGCCGATGCCGCCCGCCCCGCCGTGGATGAGCACCTTGTCCCCGGACTGCAACCCGGCGACCATCCCCAGGTTCGACCACACCGTGGCGGCCGCCTCCACAACGCCGGCGGTCTCCGTGAGAGTGAGGTTGGTCGGCTTCGGCGTGAGCTGGCCCTCCGGCACCGCCACGTACTCGGCATAGCCGGCGCCCGCCAGCAGGCAGCCGACTTCCTCGCCCGGCTGGCGGCCGGTCGTGCCCGGATCGGCGATGGTGCCCGCGCACTCCAACCCCATAATTTCCGACTCACCCTTCGGCGGCGGGTACATCCCCTTCGCCTGCATCAAGTCCCCGCGATTCACACCCGCGGCGTGCACTTTCACCAGCACCTCACCCTCCTTCAGCTCCGGGAGGGGAACGGTTGTCAGTTCGAGTGCCTGCGGATCCGAGGTATCAGTCTGGACGATGGCCTGCATAGTCTTCGTGTTCTGTGTGTTCTGTGTGCTCATACCGGGCCAGCGTACTGAATTTTCGCGTTCAGCAAGGGGGTGCTGTAGAATCACGCAACATTGGAGACGTGGCAGAGCGGCCGAATGCACTGGTCTTGAAAACCAGCGAGGGTCACACCTCCAGGGGTTCAAATCCCCTCGTCTCCGCAAGTGAAGGCCCCTTACCGGTTGGTGAGGGGCCTTCGTTTTGTTCCCCGTTCGAGGTGTGTGTACTATGGGCGAAGGTCTGGAGACGTGCCAGAGCGGCCGAATGGGGCTCCCTGCTAAGGAGTTGCCCTCTTTGCGGAGGGCCGCAGGTTCAAATCCTGTCGTCTCCGCCACGCGCCCGTGGCTCAACGGATAGAGCATCTGACT